>JAJXUS010000417.1 GCA_021782675.1 Acidobacteriota bacterium | reverse complement strand
GGCGGAATTCGCGGGACAGCTCCCACTGCATATTGGCGTTGGTGCGGAAGATGACGGGATAGATCACCTCTGAACCCTTGATACTGTCCACACCCAGCACCGCTGGATCGCCAGAGGTTACGGCGGCAAACTGAGGCTCCTTCACGATCTTCTGCGCTTCGGATTTCAGCAGCGCTAGAATGCGATTGGAATCTTCGCGGTAGTCCACGGATACATTGATCTGCATGGAGGACCAGTCGCGCGTGAAGTTCGACACTGTGGTGATCTGGCTGTTGGGGATGATGTAGAGGGTGCCGTTGCCGCCATCGCGTAGAACGGTGCGGCGAAGCGTCATCTGTTCCACAAAGCCGGTAAAACCGTCCGCTTTAATCAGGTCTCCCAGATTGAATTGGTTCTCGACCAGGATCAGCATGCCGTTGATGACGTCATGCACGATGGTCTGCGCGCCGAATCCAATTGCCAGGCCAACCACACCGGCGGAGGCGAGCAGCGGCGCCACATTGATGCTGAAGATACTGAGTGTGTGGATGATGGCGATGAAGGCGATGATGCCGATGCCCGCAGTCTCCACAATGCTGGCCAGCGTGCTGAGCTGCGCGGATCGGGATGCCTTCACCACCATGTCATGCTTCGCCAGGGCCCGCAGATGGCGGGTGCCAAATTTCAGAATGCGATACAGGACAAATGCGATGACGACGACCATGATCAGCTTGGGCAGCTTGTCGTTGACGAAGATCAGAAAGTCACTCTGCCAGGCGTCCATCATCCGGTCGATCATGCGCTCGTGGGGAATGACGGTGGGAATATCCGCCATCAGGAGAGCTGGCAATTGCATGTGGGGAGTCTCCGCGCGAGAAAAATTCGCTCACTGCAATCAGCGTGCGGCCCGCTTCGTTTCAGAATGACATAGATGCCGTGTGAAGTGAAAAGGCCCCGCTGCCGGTCACGCCGGCGGCAGGGCCTGTTTCTGGTGCAGTTGCATTAAAGGAACAGTGGGGCCAGCACCAGCGTGATGGTGGCGAGCAATTTAATCAGCACATGCAGCGAAGGACCGGCGGTGTCTTTGAATGGATCGCCCACCGTATCTCCCACAACCGCCGCCTTATGCGCATCGGAACGCTTGCCGCCATACTGGCCGGTTTCGATGAACTTTTTGGCGTTGTCCCACGCGCCGCCGCCGTTGTTCATCAGCATAGCCATCAAAATGCCAGTGATCGTGCCCACCATCAGCAAAGCCGCCACGGCTTCCGCTCCACTCAGGTTAACGGGCACACCGTTGATTGCAGGCACGGCAACATGGGTTCCCACGCGGAAGCTGCTCGAGAAGTGACGGAAGACTTCGCCAACGACCAGCGGCAGCAGTACCACCAGCATGCCGGGCAGGACCATCTCTCGCAGTGCCGCTTTGGTGACGATGGTGACGCAGCGGCCGTAATCCGGCTTGCTGGTGCCCTGCATGATGCCCGGGTTTTCCTTGAACTGCGCGCGGACGTCTTCAATGATGTATTGGGCAGCGCGGCCGACAGCTTGAATCGCCATCGAAGAAAACAGATAGACAAGCACGGCGCCGAGCAGTGCACCCACGAAGACGGGAACACTGGCAAGGTTGATGTTGTCAAAATGCCATTGCGCCGGCATGAAGCCGCCCGGCCCGGAGACGCGCTCGACAACCACTGCGCGAATCTCTTCGAGATACGCCGAGAAGAGCAGGAACGCCGCCAGGGCTGCGGAGCCCACGGCGTAGCCTTTGGTCAGCGCCTTCGTGGTGTTGCCCGCTGCGTCCAGTTTGTCCGTGCGTTCGCGGATCGACTCCGGCTGGTTGGACATTTCAATGATGCCGCCCGCATTGTCCGTGATGGGGCCAAAGGTATCCATCGCCAGGATGTATGCGGCGGAGGAGAGCATGCCCATGGTTGCGATGGCGGTGCCATAGATACCCTTCGCGTAGCTGGCGATGTTGGCATCTTCCAGCCCGCGAACGCCGAAGTAATAGCTGAGTAGCAGCGCCGCGCTGATTACAACGACCGGCATGGCTGGCGTTTCCATGCCCACGGCCAAACCGCTGATGATGTTCGTCGCCGGGCCGGTGAGCGATGCGCGGGCGATGCTTTGCACCGGGCGGTAGCGCGACTCCGTGTAGTACTCCGTGATCACAACAAACAGGTAGGACGTGACCATGCCCAGCACGCCACAGCCAAACAGCCACCAGCGTGCGCCCAGCATAAAGTACACCGCTGCGGCAAAGCCCACGATCGAAAGACCGCTGGTCACGTAGTAGCCGCGGTTCAACGCGCGCATCGGCTCTTCCGTTTCGCCGCTATGCACGATCAGCACGCCAACCGTGCTGGCGATCAGGTTGATGGCGTGAACGATCAGCGGAAAAAGGATTCCCTTCATCCCGAAGACCGGGTATAGCGCCGCGCCCAGAATCATGGCGCCGACGCTCTCCGCCGCTGTTGACTCGAAGATGTCCGCGCCGCGGCCGGCGCAGTCGCCGACGTTGTCGCCCACCAGGTCCGCAATCACAGCGGGGTTGCGCGGATCGTCCTCGGGAATGCCGGCCTCCACCTTGCCGACCAGGTCCGCGCCCACGTCCGCAGCCTTGGTGTAGATGCCGCCGCCAAGCTGCGCAAACAGCGCGACCAGGGAAGCGCCGAAGCCGAAGCCGACCATCCGGTAGGGAACTTCCTGCGGATGCTGAAAGCCGCCGAAGAAGAGAAATACAAGCCCCAGGCCCAGCAGGGCGAGCGAGACGACGATCAGTCCGGTCACCGCTCCGCCGCGAAGCGCGGCCTGAATCGCGCGATCGAGACTTGTGCGGGCCGCGCTGGCCGTGCGCAGGTTGGCCCGGATGGAGACATACATGCCTGTATAGCCCGCGATCCCCGAGCATACGGCGCCGATGAG
>JAJXUS010000416.1 GCA_021782675.1 Acidobacteriota bacterium | reverse complement strand
TGGCGAGAATCAAGGTCACGATCAGCGCCGCATCAGGCATCGATTTGAAAAAAGCGAAATAAAGACTGCTGAAGACCAGACCGTTGAACAGCCACAGCAGAGTGAACCTGCCGAGCAGCGAAAGATAGGCGCGCGCCGGGACGTCGGTCCGGACTGTCATCGGTCCCTGCTTCCTCAATTTGCGCCACAAAAAAAAGAATCCGCGGATGCCATAATCCCGCAGGGACATGCCCAAAACTACAGCGAGAACCACCGCCATCCCGGCCAGCCAGAAGAATCGCGCTGGCAGCAAGACAACCACAAGCGCCGCACAAAGGACGACACTTGCATGCAGCAGGATATACTGCTCGTAGAAGGTCGCAAGAAACGTTTTTTCCAGGCTGACGCCATGCTTTTTCATGTGCAGCCCGCGGGCGACCATTCCCCACACCTTGCCCGGCAGGTACTTTCCGATTCCTACCATTGCCAGCTGGCTGTAGCTTTGCAGCAGGGAAAGTCTGGCAGATGAAAGCATCAAAACTATCTGCCGCCAGATGGAACTCGCCGTGAACCAATACGTCACCTGGATCACGACGGCGGCAAGAAGAAACCCGGGAGAAAGATGCAGCACGTGCCGCAATTTGATGGCGTCACGATAGAAATAGCCAGCCACGAATACCATGCTCGCCAGGATGAAAAGGGCCAACCAGGCTTTCTGGATGAACTTAAGCATGCCACCTCGCGTGCAACCCGCTTCCGATGAGATGGAAATTCGGCATGTGAGGCAGGCCCGCCGCATTCGAACTGCATGCCTCGGACAATTGCGAAGCCACGAGGAAGCCACTGCGCGGCATCTCTACCGCTGACAGCGCACGACCACGGCTTCTGCCCCCGACACCAGCCGCGCCGCGCGGGCGCCCTGTCTCGCTGCCTCCCCGACCCAATGCCGTCAAAGCCTGCCCCGGCGACACGGCCGGGCCGGGCAACACCGGCCTGCATCACTCTGCATCGCACCAACGCGCGATGCCCGACGTCGGCCCGCATGCAGACAGGCTCGCAGGAATCCCGCACCACGATGGTCGGCGACACTGGCGGTGTTCGTCAGCGGCATCCGGCAGACTGCACGACAGCCGAGCAGCACCGTGAACACACTAAATGAACCGCGCGAACGCAAACCGCAGTGCTGGCGGCAGTGCCATCGGCGCGAACGCAGTCGGCGGAAGTTGCTGCGTTTTCGTGGAGTAACATTCCTGATCGCCCGGGTCTGTCTGCTCTGTCCACGGGCCGTGCATAGGCGCGTGAATGCCGATGCAACCACCGCACTGGCACGGCGCCGTGCAATCGCGGTCGTGACAACCGACAGCGTAAGGTCCATCAGAGACGTTCCAGGTTCGCACTCAAAGTGAAATTCCTTTGTCCACCGCCGCTGTCCGGTCCGAACAATCGCAGCAGTGGCTGGAGTTCAACGGGGTGCGCAACGGCTTTCGCCAGTCCGCTGAGTCGGATCTGCCCAGTGCCCGGCTGCCAGGTGCCATTTCCGCTGAGCGCCAGAGCGCCAGAGCGCGTCTCTAGCCTCAGCCCCGCAGTCTGCCCATGACCTTCCAGGTACAAGCGATAATCGCCGAGCGGCCGCACGCTGGAAAGACTGCTCGCTGCCTGCTGCCATTGAACCACCGCGCTTCCGCTCACGGTTCGGCTACCGAGCGTAAAGCGCTTGGCACTGACATGCACCTGCCCGGCGGGACCGGCCAGCGCCGCCGGGCTGTAGAGAACACCGACAAGCTGTGCCGGAAAACTGGCAGCGACATCGCTCAGGACGATCCGGCGGTAGCCCAGACCCAGGTCAGCCCGGACCTCGGTACCGGGTCCGTGCACCGCGGCGTGTGTGCGCAACTGCCCCGCGATAAGCCACAGGGGGTTGATTACCCAGCGGGCGGTGCCGAGGCTCTGCGGCGGCGAGGAAACGATGTGGATCACCAGATCTCCGCGCCCGCGCCAGATGGTCCCGGCGGGGCGATCGATACTCACAATGCCACGGCTTGCACGCACCATCGCCCAGGACACCCACGCTGCCGGCGCCGTCGCAATCAGGAATGCCAGGTAGAATGCCAGCCCCAGGAAACCGAAAAACAGCCAGCGGCGTGTCATGCTCCCGGCCCGCGCAGCTCGAGGCGCGCATCCACCACCCCCGGCGTCGCCTTCGCGTTTATCGCTGCGCTTTCTATGCGCACCCCGTTGTGCACCTGCAGCGCATCAAGCCAGGCCACCAGCGTATTGAATGCAACACCCTGCAGCACCAGACGCGCCCCGCTGGTGCCATTCGGCTCCAATTTGGTCAGTGCATGCTTCAAGCCGTAGGCGGCCGCCGACTGCTCCAGGGATGCCAGAATGGCGCCGCTCGAGGCATGTCCGACCTTGCCGCTTGCGCGCAGCTCGCTGATCTGCAGTGCCTGGGCCCGCATGATGGTCAGGCGCGCACGATCGCGCGGGACCTCGACGCGCAGCGCGTGCAGATCATGCTCCATCGGCATCCACAGAAGATCAATGAACAGAAACCCGCCCAGCGCCACGGCAGCGATGATCACGGCGATACGCTCGCGCACCTGGAGCGCCCGCCAGCGCGCGTGGTAGGGTTCCAGGAACGTCAGTGCCGGCCATTTCATGAGGACGCCCCCGGCTTGACGCGTATGCGTCCGTCGACGGTCCCGCTATGGCTGGTGGCATCCATCACCTTGGCGCGCAGGCCGTGCGCGGCCAGCGCGCTGCGCAGCGCCTCCATAGACTGATAATCGGCCACGCGCACATCGAATGTCAGGCTCGAGTCCGAATAGCTCAGGCTGCGCAAATGTACCGCCGGGGCCGACTGGATCGCCGGCGCAGCCTGGGCCAGCAGGGGCAGAAAATCTCCAGGCACGGGCCGGCCGCTGCCCGATT
>JAJXUS010000415.1 GCA_021782675.1 Acidobacteriota bacterium | reverse complement strand
ACCGAGTTATTGCAGCGGGTGAAGGCTTCAACGCTGCAGGTTTATGAGAACCAGGACGTGCCGTTCGATGTGCTGGTGCAGACGCTGCGACCGGAACGGACGCTGGGTCATTCGCCGCTGTTTCAGGTGATGTTTGCTCTGCAGACGTTCCCCCTCGAAGAGGTTCAGTTGCCGGGGTTGAAGGCGCGGCCGGTGCAACTGCATCATGGAACCGCGCGCTTCGATGTTGGCGTCGAAATCTATCCGAAGGATGGAGAACTGCACGCGCTGTTCGACTTCAAGACGGACTTGTACGATCGCGCGACCATCGTTCAAATCGGCGAGCATTTCCGCGCGACGCTGCAGGCAGTCGTCGACGCGCCCACCCAACGGATCGACTCCATCGACCTGCTCGCGTCCGACGAGCGGCAGAAGCTGCTGATCGACTGGAACCGGACGCACGCGCCCGTACCGCCGGGGTGCTTTGACGCGGCAATTACCGCGCAGGCGCGGCGGACGCCGGAGAAGATCGCGGTGATCGCCGGGGAACGTTCGCTGACTTATGCGGAACTGGATGCGCTCTCCAACTGCATGGCACGGGCAATTGCCGAGCACGGCGCCGGGCCGGGCACACTGGTCGCCATCTGCCTTCCGCGCTCAGTGGAACTGGTCGCCGCGATGCTCGCGGTGGCGAAGTCCGGCGCTGCCTATGTGCCGCTCGACCCGGCGTATCCGCCGGGGCGTATTGCCGCAATTTTTGAAGACTCGCGGCCAGTGGCCGTGCTTGCATCCCATACGCTGATAGACCTGCTGGCGCCGGAAGTGGTGGGTGATGCAGCCGCGATTTATGTTGAGGATGTGCCCGAGTCCGTCGAAGGGCAAGCGCGGCGCGAGGCAGTACCGGATGGTCTGGCCTATGTGATTTTTACGTCCGGATCAACGGGGCGACCGAAGGGCGTGGCGATCACGCATCGCTGTCTGATGAACTTTCTGGCAAGCATGCAGCAGTCGCCTGGCCTTGCGTCCGACGATGTATTGCTGGCTGTCACGACGCCATCCTTTGACATCGCGGCGCTGGAACTGCTGTTGCCTCTCTACTGCGGCGCAACCGTCTGCGTGGCGCTGGAGCCCGGCAACCCGGCCGCGTTGCTGCAGGATTTGGCACGCTATCGCCCCACCGTAATGCAGGCCACTCCCGCGACGTGGAAGCTGCTGATCGCTGCCGGATGGAAGGGCGATGGCCGCATCCGCGTCCTCTGTGGCGGTGAGGCGCTCGACACCGATCTGGCACGGTCGCTGCTCGTTCGTTCCGGTGAGCTGTGGAACATGTACGGCCCGACAGAGACGACGATCTGGTCAGCGGCGCTGCGCATCACAGCGGTTGCCGATCGTGCCATTCCGGTCGGCCGGCCCATCGCGAATACCTCGTTCTATGTGCTCGATGCCGCTCGCAATCTTGCGCCTGCCGGGGTTGCCGGTGAGCTGTGGATTGGTGGCGAAGGTGTAGCGCGTGGATATCTCAATCGGCCGGATCTGACGGCCGAGCGCTTCGTCGATTCGCCATTTCCGCCGCCCGCGCCGGGCTGGACAGCGCAGCGCCTCTATCGCACCGGCGATCTGGTGCGTTTCCGCGCGGATGGAACGCTCGACTTTCTGGGCCGCATCGACCACCAGGTGAAATTTCGCGGTTATCGGATTGAGCCGGGTGAGATTGAAGCGGCCTTGCGCGCGGCGCCCGGTGTTGCGGATGCAGTGGTGTTGCTGCGCGACGATGGCGGCGAGAAGCTGCTGTGCGCGTACGTATTGGCCGCCGGCGAACCGGCCCCCAGCGTGGATGCCATGCGCGATTTTGTGCGAACTGCGGTGCCGGAGTATATGGTGCCGTCGGCGTTCGTCACCTTGCCGGAGTTTCCCCGTCTGCCGAATGGAAAGCTCGATCGCGCCTCATTACCGCGGCCCGGGCAGACGGCCGGCGCGGACACGGTAGTGGATGCCGCACCCGAAACGAATCTGCAAAAGACGA
The DNA here is from genome assembly GCA_021782675.1 of Acidobacteriota bacterium. GTDB lineage: Bacteria > Acidobacteriota > Terriglobia > Terriglobales > Acidobacteriaceae > JAKAUB01. The sequence continues at coordinate 915 of JAJXUS010000415.1, read as the reverse complement.
TCGCGGAGGTTGTGGGCAGAGCAATCGGCATGCAGCATGTGAGTCTCGATCAGAATTTTTTCGATCTCGGCGCTCACTCGCTGCAGATTGTCCGTATCCACGCGGAGTTGAGCCGCGTGCTGGAGCGCAAGATTCCGCTCATCGGTTTTTTTCAGCACCCAACGCTTCGCACGCTGTCCCGTTTCATCCAGGAGAGCACCGCGGAGCAGCCGTGGCCGGTGGCCGGGCGTAGCGGTACAGCATAGGAAGGCGCAATGACAGAGCCAGTGGAGCAACGACGGCAGGGAGTCGCGATCATCGGAATGGCCGGACGGTTTCCAGGAGCGGCTTCCGTCGCGGAGTTCTGGGAAAACCTGATCGCCGGCGTCGAGGCAATCCGCTTTGCCACGGCGCAGGAGCTGGAAGAAGCGGGCATTGACCTGCGGCTCCGCGAGAATCCAGATTTCATTCCGGCGAGCAGCACACTCAAAGACCCAGAGAGCTTCGACGCGGCCTTCTTTGGGTACAGCGCGCGCGAGGCCGAGGTGATGGACCCGCAGCAGCGCGTATTTCTTGAATGTGCGTGGGAAGCCATGGAAGATGCAGCCTGCGATCCCTCCCGCTATCACGGCGCGATTGGGGTCTTTGCCGGAGCAGGCATGAACACGTATGCGCTGAACCTGATGACGAATCCCTCCGCCCTGCAGGCCGTGGGCGCATATCAGGCGATGATCTCCAACGATAAGGATTTTCTCGCCAGCCGCGTCGCATACAAAATGAACCTGCGTGGACCGGCAGTGGGCATTCAAACCGCCTGCTCCACCTCTCTGGTGGCAGTGCACATGGCGTTGGAAAGCCTGCTCCGTGGTGAATGCAGCGTCGCTCTGGCCGGCGGAGTTTCCATTCCTCTGCCGCAGCCCGCCGGTTACGCCTACC
>JAJXUS010000414.1 GCA_021782675.1 Acidobacteriota bacterium | reverse complement strand
CGGCGGCAGATCCGGCTCCGTTTCATCCGCCCAGAAATAGCGGAATCCCTGGCTTTGAATGTTGTCGCGGATGAGCGCCCACCACCAAGCAGCCGCGGCGGGGTCGGTTGTGTCAATGTCAGAGCCCGCTTTGTCGTAGGGCAGGCCGTTCACGGGCTGGCCCGGAGCCGGTTCGTCAGGAGTTACCGGAATGCCTGCGGCGTAATGCTCAAACCATCCGCGCTTCAGGATGCCGTTGTAATACCGCGAGCCCGGCGCAAAGCGCGGCCACACGGAGATCATGGTCTCGATATTCTCCGCACGAAGCTGTCGGTTCATTGCCGCAGGATCGGGCCACAATCTGGGATCGAAGTCATACTGACCCATCTTTGTGTAGTAGAACCAGTCGACCACGATGATATCCAGTGGCAGATGGCGCTCCCGGTAGCCGTGCGCCACAGCCAGCACCTCCGCCTGCGAGCGATAGCGCTGCTTGCATTGGATAAAGCCGTACGCCGCTTTGGGCAGCATGGGGGTGGCTCCGGTAAGCAGACGATAGCCGGCATAGATTTCATCCGCAGTTTTCCCAGCGATGATGAAGTAGCTGACGCGGCGCCCCAGCGTGGAGGACCAGACCGTTCGGTGATCGAAGCCTGCACTGATCGTGGTGGCGGAGGGATTGTCCCACAGCACACCATAGCTTCGATTCGTGACCATAAAGGGTACGCACCAGGAAGGCGACGCCGGCGCCAGGTAGTTCGCCGCACAAGTGACCGGATGCGCGCGATGGTCGAGATAGCCTTCCTGATTCTGACCCAAACCGTAGTAGTGCTCATCGTCCGGGGAAGCGAAAGTGGCACCGACGGTATAAAGCGGAAGATCTGCGGGAAGAATGCCGCGGGCATCCTTGAGCGTGTCATCCTTCTGGTTCAGCCCAGCCATCTTCCAGCCTTCCATGCGGGTCAGCGGGCGGCCATCCGGCTGTGTAAAGCGAATATAGACTCCGGCGGTGGAACCGGAGAAAAACTGCGCGGTCTCTGGTGGCGGGCCATGCGGGGTCTGCTGGGGCGCAACCGTAACGGTCATGCGGGCACTGGCGTAAACATCTGCGCCCGCTGGGGTCCGGGTGTGATGCCAGCCAGTCCCGTCGAGGTGTGCCGTTATGCCCGGGCCGGGTGCAGCGAGCGCTTCTTGTGGAATGGTGCTGAGCGTCACGCGGACAATATTCGGTGCGTAAGGCGCAATGGTAATCGTTTGATTGCCGCGATGAATGGCTGCATTGGGACCGGTTGGCGAGATCTGCGCGCGGGCTGACGGTACAACAAATAGTCCGGCGGCGAAGAGTGCAAACGCGCCCAAGCGGTGATAGCGGGGAAGAAGATGCATCATGGGAGTTCCTGACGGGAACCGCAAGAAAAATCTCCTTCACGATACAGCAAACCTGGGTGCGACGCAGCCGTCTGCCATAGCGGCTAGCGCCCATCGGGAGCTAGCTCAAGGTTGGCCAGATCGGCCAGCAGCGTTGGGCCAGCTGGTTTCCAGCCAAGCTCCTCGCGTGTTTTGCTACTGGAGCCGACAAGATCCATCGCAAAAAAACCTGCATACCATCCGAAATGCTCAGCGGACTGATTTGTTGTGAGTGAGATTGCAGGTACGGCAAGCTTCTTGCCAATGATCCCGGCAATCTCACGGAAGGGCACGCCTTCTTCCGCAACTGCATGGTAGCGGGCTCCCGCGCGGTTTTTCTCGAGCGCAAGCCGGTACAGCCGCGCAACATCAGAGACATGCGCAGCGGCCCAGCGGTTCCGACCCTCGCCCACGTACGCGGAAGTGCCTTTCTCGCGGGCGAACCGAACCGCGTAGCTGACGAAGCCCTGCCTGCGCGTGTCATGCACCTGCGGCAGGCGTACAACAATTGTGTGGACGCCGCGCTCTGCCAGCGCAGCGGCTGTATGTTCTGAGACACGCGGATAACTGTCTGATACAGGCCGTGGCTGATCGTCCTCGGTGGGCAGCCGGCCTTCTGCGCGTACCCCGAGTCCCGAGCTGACGATCAGCGGCCGGGAGGAGCCGGCCAGGGTCTCGCCCATAGCTTCGATCGCAGCACTGTCGATGGCGCAATTCTCCCGGAAACGCGCAAAGTCGTGGATAAACGCTGTATAGATGACGGCATCTGCCTGTTCGGCTCCGGCTCGTAGGGCGGGGAAATCCTCAAGCGTGGCGCTGTGAACCGTTGCACCCGCGGCGCGCAGTGCCTGTGCGCCGGCGTCGTTGCGCACCATGCCGAGTACGCTGTGGCCGGTGGCGATCAACTCTTTGACGACGGCTGACCCAACGAATCCTGTAGCTCCTGTGACAAAAACTCGCATAGGAATCATGCTCCTTGAAGGGTGGTAAAGCTGCGTGGTGGAACGTGTGCGACTCTAATGTTCGCGGTTTGGTGGCGGAATTGCATCGAGTGCCGCCAGTGCGGAGGCAGGCAGATGCAGGGCGGCGGCCTGCAGATTTTCCTGCAAATGCGCACGCCTTGCTGTGCCAGGAATGACGAGAATGTTGGGCGAACGGTGCAGCAGCCATGCGAGTGCCACCTGCATCGGCGTCGCGCCAAGCTCCTGTGCGACCTGTGTCAACGCATCGGCCTGCAGCGGAGTAAATCCACCGAGAGGGAAGTAGGGAACGTAAGCAATTTCCTGCCGGGCGAGCTCTTCAATCAGCGCATCGTCTTCACGGTGCGCCAGGTTGTACTCATTCTGGACGCAAACAATTGGAACAATATTCCGCGCTTCCTCGATCTGCGTCCGCGTCACGTTGCTCAGACCAATGTTGCGAATCAATCCTTTCTCACGAAGTTCTGCAAGCACGGATAGCGGCTCTGCGATCGAGCCTTCTGCCGGCTGGAAGCGATGGAACATGACACGCAGATTCACGACATCAATTGCATCGAGA
>JAJXUS010000009.1 GCA_021782675.1 Acidobacteriota bacterium | reverse complement strand
CTACCACAAGAACGTCGATCAGCGTCAGGGCTTGTTGCAGGGGATCTCCGGCGCCCTGACCTTCGGATACGCCCAAGTCAATTCCACGTTCAACACCAAGACAATTAATACCGGAGTGAATCTGTCCCGCATTGCACCGGCCGTGCCGTGGATGAAGCCTGCATTCCGGACGCTGCTGAACTTCACCAACTCCTACTCGACCTTCAAGCAAAGCCCGAATCCGACCGCGGTGACCAACATTCTGCACGGCTCGCTGGAAGAGGACGAATACATCAAGCCTAGATTTTATGCGCTGGAGCAGGCGATATACGACAAGAACTCGGTCGAAGGTCTGGACCTGCAGCAGATTTACGGTGGCGGCCTGGGCTATACGCTCATCAAGCGGCCGAAGCAATCGCTGGATCTGAATGGCACAGTTAATTACACGCAGCAGCAGTTCGCCACTCCCATTGCTCTGAGTGCAGGCCAGACGCCGAATGCGACGCAGCATCTGGTGGGTGCAACCGTTGCGGACAATTATATTTACAAGCTGCCGCATAACATTGTGCTGACGGAAAACGCCAATATTAATCCGCAGTTCAACTACCCGCAGGCGTATACCGCAAACGCTACCGTGGGTGCAACCATGCCGATCATTAAGAAATTTGCGCTCACCGTGCAGGCGATCGACAACTTTCTCAATGATCCGCCGCCGGGCTTCAAAACAAACTCCACGCAGTACACCACCGGCCTGACTTACACCCTGCCATAACAGGGAAACGTCAGCGATGTGGCACGCCCTAATAGGCTAGCGGCTTCGAAAGCAGGTCGGTTGTGCCCTGCGGCAGGGGTTTATCCGCATTGGCCAGCAGGATGGAAACCTGCCACATCTGTTCCGCCGATAGCTTCTGCTGAAACGCGGGCATGCCCGTCAGCCGGATTCCGTTTGCGACCTTCCAGTAGGTTTCTCCTGGCGGGTCGTCGCTGACGCCGACAACGTTGTGCGGGCCATGGGCGTGCCAGAGTTGTGGCGCCCAGGGATACATATGCCCCCCCACCACGGAGTTCTGCCCTTGCAGGCCGTGGCAGAAGGCGCAGTTCACGCGGTAGATTTGGGCGCCGGCAACCAGATTTTCCGGCGTCGGCTGAAGGGGGACTGAACGCGGCATGTCCTTCTTGATGCGGTCGTGCAGCGGGACATGGACAATCTGTCTTTCCATGGGAAAGGGCGTATCGGCGACAGCAACCGGAGGATTGCCATACCGCAGGTACAACGCCACGGCGATCGGGATCGCGACGAGGCCAAGGATCAAACCGATGAAGAACTGTTTCATGCCTGCTCCAGCTTCTTTATATTTGAGGCGTCTCCGCGACCGCCTCACAAAGCACCCATAGACTACCGCACGACTCCCCCGCTGACAGATGATTTAATGGTTGCAAGGAGAATTTCGTGCAGTTTGATCTGAGCCAGGAAGCTTCGCGCTTCCGACCCTTTCCCCTGGTGCGTCCCGTGCGCGCCGCGGTGTTTGCTTTTTGTGTTGCCCTGGTCCTGGGGATCGCTGCAAACTCTCCCATCGCCCGGGCGCAGGTCCAGAGCGAGACCCAGCAGACGACGCCCACCACCACTTCGTCGTCGCAGCAGACGCAGAAGCTCGAGTCCCGCCGCAGCCTGGCGACCCGGCGCATGCAGACCCGCCTTCGGCGGGAAGCCGCTGCCGTGACGGAGACCTACACCAAGCGCTGGGATGTGTATCTGGGAGGCGAGTACATGCGGTTCCGCGTGGGGCCCAACCTGCATAACTCTGGCGTAGGAGGGTGGACCTTCGGCCTGACCCGCTACTTTACGCCGAGGTTCGGCATTACTGCGGATGCGCGGGGTCTGTATGGAACCAATTCCCTGGGACCGACCAGTGGCGGCGGATTCAACGTCTACAACGCCAGCTTCAGCGTGTTTCCATTCACGATCGGTCCGCAATATCGCTTCTACGGCAGCTCCCGCTGGTCCATCTCCGGGGCCGCGCAGGTCGGTGCTGTCTACGGATACTTTGACGCTGACACAAATGGAATTCCGCCCCAACAGGTGGGCTTTTATCCGGCGAGCATTGTGGGGGCCGCCATCGTCAGCGCAAATATCGATTACAACCTGAGCCCGGCGCTGGCTGTGCGCGTGGCTCCGAACGCCGTGTTCGACAGCTTTGGCGGAAACATTGACCACAATCAGGGATTTCTGGTGGGTCTGGTATACCGGCTGGGGCACCAGTAGCCGCACAAAAAAGGCGCGGCGGTCCGGCCGGGCTCTCCGCCGGTACCCGGTTTATTCATCGGCAAGCGGCGCGAGATCGAGCAGTTCAATCTCGCGGCCGCTCTGCCAGCCTGTCGCCGGCGGGCGCAGCTTGTAGACGATATCCGCCTGCTGCCCGCGTTTGAGGGGCGCGGCTTCGGTCTGTTCTGCCAGCCGCCAGCCAAGCGCGGTCACTTCGCTGCGCTCCGCTCCATCCCGCAGGCGCAGCCTCAGATGCTCGCTTTTCATGACTTTTGCGTCCTCGGTGAGCGTGACGCGGCGGGCGAGGAATTGAGGCTCGGGATTGTCCATGCCGTGCGGCGCCAGTCGCTCCAGCCACGTCTGCAGCTCCGGCGTCAGGTCTTCCAGCGGCAGCTCGGCGTGGCAATCGAGCAGGGGTCCATCACCGGCCGGAGGGTTTGCGGCAGCGTAGGCGAGCATACTCTCGCGGAATTCTTTGACCCGGCCGGAAGGCAGTGAGAAGCCCACGGCGTGTGCATGGCCGCCGAAGCGCGTCAGCGGGCCCGAGCACGCGGTCAGCGCGTCGAGAAGATGGAAGCCTTCGATCGACCGGCCCGATCCATGAGCGGCGCCGTCCTCATGTGTCAGGATCAGGGCAGGTTTCCCGGTCCGCTCCACGACGCGTGACGCAAGAATGCCGATCACCCCGCGATGCCAGCGGTCGCCGTCAAGGATGATGCAGGGGTTGTCCTCTTCCGCGCTCAGGCGCCGGTCGATCTCCTCCAGCGCCAACCGCTCCACCGCGCGTCGATCCTCATTCAGGGCATGCAACTTTTCCGCCAGTCGTCGAGCCTGCTCCGGGTCGCGGGTGGTAAACAGCTCGACAACATCGCCAGCAACGTCCATGCGGCCGGCAGCATTCAACCGCGGAGCCAGTCGGAAGGCGATGTCGCGGGCCGTGATCTGCCGGGGATCGACATCTGCCAGCTCCAGGAGCGTCCGCAGGCCCTGCTGTACGGGCCGGCCCAGTTGCTGCAGTCCCAGCGCCACGAAGACGCGGTTCTCATCGAGCAGCGGCACAGAGTCGGCGACGGTGGCAATCGCCAACAGCTTGAGGAACGAGGGAAGCAGGCGGCCGCGCGCGCGCTCACGGTCCTGCCGCTCTAGTAGTGCCTGAGCCAGCTTGAAGGCGACGCCCGCCCCGCACAGAAATTTGCATGGATACGGGCAGCCCTGTTGGTTGGGGTTCAAAACCGCCAAGGCCGCGGGAACTCCACCGCTGTCGGGCAGATGATGATCCGTCACGATCAGATCCAGTCCCAGGGCGGCGGCTTGCTCGGCTGCAGCGAAAGCGCGGATTCCGTTATCGACGCTGATGACGAGGCGGATGCCATCCGCCGCGGCGCGGGAGAGTGGCTCCGGGTGCATGCCGTAGCCGTCGCGCAGCCGGTGCGGGACATGAAACGTGCAGACGCCCCCGAGGGTCTCAATCGCGGTCTTCAGGAGCACGACAGAGACGGTGCCATCCACGTCATAGTCACCGTAGATGAGGATGGGCTCCCGCCGCTCGATCGCGCTTTGGATGCGATCCGCAGCGGCGGCCATTCCTGCCATCTGGTAGGGGTCATGCAACTGGCCGAAGTCGGGAGACAGAAACTGCTGCGCCTGCAGCGGCGTTTCGATGCCGCGCTGCGCCAGAAGCGCTGCGATGGCGGGAGGAATCTTTGCGCTGTTGCTGAGCTGCCGGGCAGCCGCGGATGCCGGGATCACCCGCCACCGCTTGCCGGTCAGCGTCCGTGGGAGATCTGTCGCATCTGGGCCGCCGGGCGGAGCAGACTCAGCACCCACGGCCGGGCTGGCGCTCAACGCGGCTCCTCATCCTCATCGTCAAACACGTCGGCAGAGAGCCCGGTCAGCTCCTCAAGGGTGTCGAGCACCTCGCGATACTCGTGGTACCACTCGGTGGCTGTTTCATGCACAAACAGCATGCCGTGGTGGGCAAAGGCCAGCTCGAGATGTCCCACTTTGCCGACCTGCGGATACAGGCTGTCGAGTTTTTCCATCTCCGCCGCGAATGCCTCCGGCGAGGCCGCCTCTTCAAGCTCGCCGGAAAGGAGCTCCAGAGCCACGCGCTCCAGGCGATCTTCCGCAATGCAGACCATGGGGGCGCCTGCCGCCTTTGCCATCTCGACAAAGTCTTTCCAACTGTCACTGCTGCCTGCCTGCTGTTCCGGCGGGTCGTCGTTCCACCAGACGCGGGGCGTATCGTCGGGAATCAATGCTGGGAAATACCGCATTCCATGGCCTTCGACAAAGGCGATCATGTCATCTTTCAGCGCGGCGAGATTTTCAGTGGTCATCCCCTTCATCCTAGACGAGCCGAACCCATTATGATGAGGGAAAGCGATCCCGTTTTGAAGGAGCAGTCTGCTTGGCGAAATATGAGCGCCACCTGTTTGTCTGTACCAACCAGCGGCCCGAGGGCAGTCCCCGGCCAAGTTGCAACCCCGACGGCAAGGCCGAGCTGCACCGTGCGCTGAACCTGGCAGTGGCGGAGGCCGGGTTGAAGGACCGCGTGCGGGTCAACAAGTCAGGCTGTCTGGACCAGTGCGAGCACGCCGCGAATGTCGTGGTGTATCCCGAAGCGGTCTGGTACGGCAATGTGCAATTGGCGGATGTCCCCGAGATCGTGCAGTCGCACCTGGTCGAAGGGCGCCCTGTCGCCCGGCTGGAGCTGGCCGAGGCGTGCATCCACACCGCAAGCTGCCCTCATAAACCTGCAAAGAGCTGAAGGGCAACGCGGGCGCCGCAGCCCTCGCGTGCAGGGGGCGCAGGCCCGAAAATGCTGTGCTATATTCCGAGGCAACTATGAATTTCTCGAAGGATTATGTCGGGTATCTTGGCCGGAAGACGGTGAAGCATCTCATCGACAAAAACATGATCCGGACCGATCATGTCGCGCTGGTGAATGAGCGCGTGTCGGCGGCCCTGCTGGATGAGATGACCGTCGAGGACCGGATCAACGATGAAGTGCGCCTGATTATGGAGGCGTACCAGGAAGAGATGCGGCGCACGGGCGCGAGCTATCAGGAGATGTTCAAGCGGATTAAGCAGGAGCTGGCGCGCAAATATAAGGCGGTACTGTGAGAATCTCTCAGGACAAAATCAACAAGCTGGCCCATGTGGTAGCGGACACACTGGCTGAGACCGATGAGTGTGAGTTCCGCGAAGACCGCAACACCATCCGCCAGGAGTCGCGGAAGGCCCTGGAACGGCTGTTTGCCGAGGAACTGAAGATCGACCAGGCAGCGCGGCTCAAAGTGCAATCCCACAAGCGCAATATCCCGGAAGGCAGCCAGGAGTGGGACATTCTTTACCGTAAGTACTATCAGGAAGAAGTGAAGAAGCTCGGCCTGTAGTGGGAGAGTCTGCGTGACAGCATCGGTCGAAGGGGTGGTGAGCATCGCATCGGCACATTCGGTCGATGAAACGGTGGAGCGCCTGCAAGCGCTGCTGGCTGAAAAAGGTATCAAGCTGTTCGTGACAGTGGACCACAGCGGCGAGGCCCATAATGCCGGCATGAGGATGCCGCCGACGAAGCTGCTGATTTTTGGAAATCCCCAGGCGGGTACGCCGCTGATGCTTGCGGCGCCATTGATTGCCCTGGACCTGCCGCTGAGGCTTCTGGTCGCTGAGGGAGCGGATGGCCAGGTCCGCATCTCGTATAACGATCCGGCATACCTGAGCGCACGATACTCGCTGCGGGATACTTTGCAGCCTGTGCTTGCAGCAGTCGAAATGCTGGCTCGTGGCGCTGCACGATAGTTTGCTATCGATGAGGAACAGACCTTGAAAGCTGCAAGTCATATTTTGCCGGTCGCAGTACTGGCGCTCTGGGGCGCCGCGTTTCTGGCAACCACGCAAATACAGGCATCGGCGGCTACGCGTCGTCCGGCGGCCACGCAGAACGGGCAGGTCCAGGCCCAGCGTGATCTGTTGCGCCGTCAGGCCAACGGAATTCTTGACCGGGAAATGCAGCGGGCCAAGGACGGCGATTGTGATTCTGCCGCCACCAATGCCGCGATCAACCAGTGTCTGACGCAGCGGGTCGCCATCACGGACCTGAACCTGAAGACGTATGAGAACGCCCTTCGCGGCCTGCTGGCGCTGGAGCCTGGGAGCAACGGTCAGACGGCGTCATCGGCGCCCCAGGTTTCCCGGACGCAGGAGTTCGACCAGATGGAGCGGGAGTGGCGTGCTTATCTGAACGCTGCGACCACGGCCGCTTCCAATCAGCTTGACGAGGGTTCCGGCGCAGCTTCCACGGGAATGTTGACGCGTCTCCAGCTCGTGCGCGGGCACATGAAAGAGCTCGACACCATCTATTTTTCGCTGCTGCACCTATAGCGACAGCGCAGCCTGTGAGGCTGGTTTGCTCTGGTTTTTACGTGACTACGCATTGGCGGCTGTGGTGTTGCGGGCCGCAACCCTCGCCTTCACTTCGATTCTGATTGGCGGCCTCTTCTTTGCTGCGGTGCTGCTGCCGCGACCCATCGTGTATCCGGGGTGGTCTGCCGAGCCGCAACAGCGATGGCGAAGGCTGTTGGTGTTCGCTGCTGTCGGGCTCATCGCGACGCAGGCGATCTTTGCCTTCCTGGACGGTGCCCTGCTGATCGAAAGTGCCGGCCTCCACCTCAGCGATCTGTGGACGGCAAATTTTCTCCAGGCATCCGCGCTGCTCATGGCCGGCGCGATTGCGATTCTTCTGTTTCTCTGGCGAGCCGTCCGAATGTACGCCGCCGCTCTGCTGCTGGCGCTGCCCTTGATTTGCGGCACCGTCTGGACGAGCCACGCTGTCTCGCGGATGGACGATCGGCTGCCTCTGATCGCACTCACTGCGACGCATCAGTTGAGCGTCGCTTTATGGATCGGCAGCATGCCGTTTCTGTGGCTGCTGCTTAGCACGATTCCATCTCAAGACGCGCGGATGGGCGAGATTGTCAGCCGCCGCTACTCCAGGGCTGCGTTGGTTAGTGTGGCGGCCCTGGTCGTCTCCGGTGTGCTGCTGGCGTGGCAATACACCGGGAGCTGGAGCGGGATTTACGGCACCGGATATGGCCTGGTGCTGATCGTAAAGACACTGCTGTTGGGGCCATTGTTGCTGTTGGGCGCGGCAAATTTCTGGGCGCTGCGGCAGCCGGCTGGGCGGATCCAAAGCTTTCTTCCGCGGTTGCGCCTCTTTTCGGAGGCGGAGATCGGAATCGGCTTCACCATCATCCTGGCCGCGGCGTCGCTTACCGCGCAGCCGCCGGCGGTGGATGTGACGCAGGGCCGCGTGACGCTCCCGGAGATCGCTGCGCGATTTACGCCGCAATGGCCAAGGTTGAAAACCCCACCCGCAGGAGCATTGCCCCCGGTGGCTTCCATGGCGCAGGCGGAGCGCCAGTATGCGGCGAATCCTGATGACCCGAAAGCAGCGAACGATGCTGCCGAGCGGGCCTGGTCGGAATACAACCATCACTGGGCTGGGATGGTTGTACTGGCGGCGGGCCTGCTGGCCTTTCTTGCGAAGGCGGGGTGGGGCCGATGGGCGCGTCACTGGCCGCTGGCGTTTCTTGGACTGGCGGTGTTTCTCTTTCTGCGCGCCGATCCAGAGGCGTGGCCGCTGGGGCCGCGGGGCTTCTGGGTGAGTTTCTACAACCCGGAGGACCTGGTGCACCGGCTGATTGTTCTGCTGATCGTGTGCTTTGCCGGGTTTGAGTGGAGCGTGCAGAACTGGTCACTGAAAGACACGCGCGCGGCCCTGGTATTTCCGGGCGTGTGCGCGCTGGGTGGAGCGATTCTGCTGCTGCACGAGCATGCCATGGGCAGTGCGCAGGAAGAGCTACTGACGAGCATGAGCCACGCCGCCATTGCCGTTTTCGCGGTCATTGCCGGCTGGTCGCGATGGATCGAGATTCGATCGTCGCGTCTGACCCGCGTCCGGACGGTGGCTGCGGTCCTCTGGCCCGTTTGTCTGATTGCGATCGGGCTGGTGCTGCTGAACTATCGCGAAGCCTGACGATAGGCCGAGTGAAGTGACGGAACTTCGGCGTTGCAGGTATCGTATGGAGTGCTAGAGGCAGCCTCCGGTGCGCGGTTTCTCCGGGGCTCGCGCGCATAAATCGTGTCGATGGAGAAAATCCCTTTGCAAAGTCTACAGAGAATGATCTACGGAACGGCCATGCTGGCGGGTGTGGCTGGCTTTATAGGCGCGGCAGCCCCCTTGGCGCATGGGCAACGGCTCCCGGATACTGTGAAGCCGCAACACTACGCGCTGACTCTTACGCCGGACCTGAAGGCTGCGACGTTTTCAGGTAAAGAGACGATCGACGTGACGCTGGCCCAGCCAGCCAGCGATATCGTGTTGAATGCGGCGCAGATCACCTTTGAGAAGGTGACGATAACGGCTGGCGGAAAAACGCAGACCGCGCAGGTGACGGAAGATAAGGCCAGGCAACAGGCGACCTTCACCGTTCCCAACCAATTACCGGCCGGCAAGGCCACCCTTCACATTGACTACACGGGGATTCTGAACGGACAGTTGCGCGGGTTTTACTTATCGAAGACAGCGAAGCGTAACTACGCGGTGACGCAGTTTGAGCCGACCGATGCGCGACGGGCTTTCCCATCCTTTGACGAGCCGGCGATGAAGGCCACGTTCGCGACGACGCTGATTGTCGACAAGGGCGACACGGCGATCTCCAACACGAATGTTATTGCCGATAAGCCGGGGCCAGGCGCCGGCAAGCACACGGTGAAGTTTGCAACCACGCCGAAGATGTCCACCTATCTGGTTGCGTTTTTGGTGGGGGATTTCCAGTGCCAGTCCGGTTCGAGCGACGGTGTGCCGATCCGCGCCTGCGCGACGCCGGATAAGGTGCAGATGACGGGCTACGCGCTGCACGCGGCAGAGTTTTTCCTGCACTACTACGACACATATTTTGGCATCAAGTATCCAATGCCAAAGCTGGATATGATCGCCATCCCGGACTTTGAAGCGGGCGCGATGGAGAACTTCGGCGCGATCACATATCGCGAGACCGCGCTGCTGGTGGATCCGAAGACTGCGTCCATTGGAGCGAAGAAACTGGTAGCTGTGGACGTGGCGCATGAGATGGCACACCAGTGGTTCGGCGACATGGTCACCATGCAGTGGTGGAACAACCTGTGGCTGAACGAAGGGTTTGCGACCTGGATGGAGAGCAAGGCCGTCAACGCATGGAAGCCGAACTGGAATATCAGCCAGGATGACGCGCTCTCGATGGACGGCGTGCTGAACTACGACGCGGGCAAGATTACGCGGGCGATTCGCGCCAAGGCAGACACGCCGGGTGAGATCAACGAAATGTTCGATGGCATCACATATCAAAAGGGCGGGGCCGTTCTGGGCATGACGGAGAATTATGAGACGCCCGAGGTCTTCCGGCAGGGCGTGCATAAATATCTGTCGGCGCACATTTACGGCAACGCTACGGCGGAAGACTTCTGGAATGCGCAGACGGCGGTCAGTGGCAAGCCGATCGACAAGGTGATGGACAGCTTTATCGGACAGGCAGGCGTTCCGCTGTTGAAGTTCAGCGCACCGGCGGGCGGCAAGACGACGGCCAGCCAACGGCGCTTTTACATTACGCCGAGTGTGCCGTCTGGCTCCCAGACCTGGACCGTCCCCGTCTGCTTCAAGACCGGACCCGGGGCGAACGAAACACCCAAGTGTGAACTGTTGAGCTCCGCGCAGCAGTCAATGGCTGTCCCGGCGGGTGGCCTGTTTTACGCCAATGCCAACGACAAGGGCTACTATCGCACGGAGTATGCGCCGGCGGACTATAACAAAATCCTTGACGGGATCGAGACGCAGCTTACGGCGTCGGAGCGTATTGGTTTTGCCGGCAATATTTGGGCTCTGATGCGCTCTGGCCGCGGCAGCATCGGCGACTACATGAACCTTGTCGCTGCGCTGCGGAATGACAACAGCTATGGCGTCATTCGGGAACTGGCGGGCGCGCTGATGAGCGTGGATGAGCGGATTGCGACGCCCGAGGAAAGGACACGATTGGCGGCATGGATCCGCAAGCAGTTTGGTCCGGCCTACGAGCGGGTGAAGACGCCGGGGCCGAACGATACGCCCGATACGATCCAACTGCGAGCATCGCTCTTCGGCATACTGGGCGAACTGGGTAAGGATCCGCAGGTAATCGCGCAGGCACGGGAGATCACGAACCAGTATCTTGAGAATCCGGCCAGCGTGGATCCGACCATGGTGCGTCCGGCCGGCTTTATTGCAACGGCGAACGGTGATGCCGCGCTTTTCGATAAGCTGCAAAAGGTCAGCCAGACGACGAACAATCCGGATGAGAAGACGATGACCCTGTACGCCCTGGCCACGTTCCACAATCCGGCACTGTTGCGCCGTGCGCTGGACTACGCAACATCGGGACAGGTGCGCAACCAGGACTCAATCATTTTCATGATTGTGGCGCTGCGAAGCCGCGACACGCGAGACATTGCGTGGCAGTATATCCAGCAGAACTGGCCCAGGGTCAAGTCGCAGATCACAACCATGATGGGCGGCTACCTCGTCGGTTCAACGGGATCGTTCTGCAGCGACAGCAAGGCGCAGGAGGTGCAGAGCTTCTTCAGTACGCACCCCGTGCCCGCCTCGCAAAATGCGTTGAAGCGGGCGGAGGACGAGATTCACGACTGCGTTGCCTTCCGCAGCGCGCAGCAGCCTAAGCTGGCGAGCTGGATGGACCAGCAGCATCTGACGGCGCAATAAGCCGATTTGTACCACGAGAAAATCCCAGGTCTCGTCATCGAGGCCTGGGATTTTTATTTGCCTGGGAACTCCGGGATTAACGGGTCAGCGGCGTGCGTCCGGGGGCGCGAGTGCCTCCGCCAGGTGCATGGCGCGGCGGCCGGAGAGCTGCAGAATCTGCTCGCGGCAACTGAAGCCATTGGTGACAATCAGCGTGTCGCTGGCTGCGTGGCGCGCGGCGGGCAGCAGTACGCGCTCCGCAAGAGTTTTCGAGATTTCGTATTTCTCCCGTTCAAAGCCGAAGGGGCCGGCCATGCCGCAGCAGCCGGAGTCGAGCAGTTGCGGCATGGCGCCCGAGCGCTTGAGGAGATCGATCTGTGGCGCCATGAAGGGCTTCTCGTGGCAGTGCCCATGGACCACGATGTGTTTGCTGTCCAGCGCCGCCGCCACATAGTCCGGGGCTTCCCGGGCAAGAAATTCTCCCAGCAGAAAAGTCTGTGCGGCAAGCTTGCGGGCCCGCGGATCGTCGGCCAGCAGGTTGAGCGCTTCATCCCGGAAGACGCTGGCGCAGCTAGGCTCCAGCACGAGAATCGGGGTGCCCGCGGCGAATTGTGCCTCGAGCGTTTTCAGAACCTCCAGCAGATACTGCCGGGCGCGGCCCAGCATGCCGAAGTCATAGAGCGGCCGGCCGCAACAGTGGTGGCCGCGCGGGACCTCCACGTGAAAACCTGCCTGCTGCAGGGCACGCACCGCGGAATGCGAGACCTGCGGGTGAAAATAGTTATTCCACGTGTCGGCCCATAGCAGCACGGTACGTTGCGACCCCGTTGCCGGCTGTGGCGCAAAGGTGCGCTGAAAGCTGCGCGGCGCAAACTCGGGAAACTTCCTCTCGCGCGCAATTCCAAGAAACCCTTTGGCAAAGTCGCGCACCAGCGGCAACTGGCCCGGGAGATTGGCGATGGCGGGGAAGTTCGAAGCCAGGCGCGCCCAGCGATCCATCCATCCAAAGGCGTAATTGGGCAGCGGCCGCACCTTCGTTTCGTAGTAGTGCGACAGGAACTCCGCTTTGTAGGTGGCGACATCCACGTTGACGGGACACTCGTGCTTGCAGCCCTTGCAGGAGAGGCAAAGATCGAGCGCCTCTTTGACGGGCTCGCTCTGCCAGCCTTCGGGCCTCAACTCACCCTGCAGCATCTCCCAGAGCAGATGCGCGCGCCCGCGGGTGGAGTGCTGTTCTTCGCGGGTCGCCATATAGCTGGGGCACATGGTGCCGGCGGTTTCCTTGCGGCAGGCGCCCACACCTACGCAGCGCAGCGTGGCGTTCGAGAAAGAGCCGCCATCTTCTGGAAACTGAAAGTGCGTGGCGACTTGTTGTGGGGTGTAGCCGGCTCCCTGGCGGAGATTGTCTTCCGGCTGATAGATGCGGATGGGATCCACCATTTTGCCGGGATTCATGCGGTTGTCCGGATCCCACAAGCGCTTGAACTGATTGAAGGCTTCGATCAGCTCCGGGCCGTACATCTTGGGCAGCAGGGCGGCACGCGCCTGGCCATCGCCATGCTCCCCGGAAAATGAGCCGCCGTGGGCGACAGTGATGTCGGCGGCCTCATCCAGAAAGCGGCGGAACTTGCGAATGCCAGTTTCGGTTTCAAGGTCGAAGTTGTAGCGCAGATGCACGCATCCCTGGCCGAAGTGTCCATACATGGGCGTCGAATAGCCATAGGGCTTCATGGCCTGGAACAGATCGCGCAGGTACCCACCCAGCCGTTCCGGGGCGACGGCGGAGTCTTCCCAACCCTCCCAGCGCAGCGGCTGGCCGGGTACAAACACAGTGGCGCCAAGAGCGGATTCCCGCACATGCCACACGCGGGCTGCCTCGGCTGCGGAGTAGAGCCGCGCATGCGGGCGTGGCGTGTAGTGCTCACAGGCGGCAATCAAATCTCTGGCCTGGACCTCGGCATCTTCGCGTGTTTCTGCGCCAAATTCGACCAGAAGATGGCCGTCACCGTCGGGCAGCAGACCCAGATCATCAAGGGCCAGGTGCTTCAGCCGCATAAACTGCACCAGCATGCCATCGAAACCTTCGAGGCCGATCGGCTTGTGGTGCAGGATGGCAGGCACCGCGTCCGCGGCGAGAAACGGATCGTCAAACCCGAGGCCAACCAGTACGCGACAGGGCGGACTGTGCATGAGCTGCAGTGTGGCGTTGAGCACCGTGACGCAGGTGCCCTCAGTACCCACCAGCGCGCGTGCCACGTGGAAACCATTTTCGGGCAGCAGTTCATCCAGGTTGAATCCGGAGACGCGGCGCGGAATCTTCGGAAACCGCTGGCGGACAAGTTCTCCATAGCGGTCGCGCAGGTCGCGGAGTCCAGCGTAAATCTGCCCCTTGCGGCCGCCCGCGGCGATGATCGCTGAGAGGTCGTCTTCGGATGTGGCGCCGACGTCCATCACGGTGCCGTCATACAGCATCACACGCAGCGATTCGACATTGTCGACGGTCTTGCCGCCCATCAGCGCATGGACGCCGCAGGAGTTGTTGCCGATCATGCCACCGATGGTGCAGCGGCTATGCGTTGCGGGGTCAGGCGCGAAGGTCATGTGCCGCCGTTCGGCGGCT
>JAJXUS010000413.1 GCA_021782675.1 Acidobacteriota bacterium | reverse complement strand
CCCATCGATCTGCCAGTTCACCTGATGGCCGCCGCGAACATGCAGCATGTCATGCACTTCGTAAGCGCCCGGGACATAATCGGTGATCATGGCCAGACTGTTGGTACGGTCGGCGCCGGGCGTCTGTTCAATCTCTTCGCGGCTCATCATGACAGTCGGAGTTACGGAACGATAATCGATTGCACTCGTCGCCGCCGTTACCCGGACTGAAGATTGCACCGCCTCCGGATACATCTGAATGTGAATGACCGGCGAGCCGGTAGTCGTAACTTCGACCGGTTGTCGCGCCGTAGCAAAGCCGGCATTCTTCACAACAATTTGATAGCGGCCCAGTGGAACCGTTAACAGCGAAAAGAATCCATCCCGGTTTGTCATGGCCCGCAAGGGCGCGCCAAGACCCGGGCCCTCCACCACAATCTGGGCTCCAGCGATGGGGCGATGCTGCTCGTCGTGCACAATTCCCTGGAGCTGCCCGAACACCGTAGCCCGTGCCACGCCGCCTGACAACACGATGGCCAACCCCGTACAAATTCCTACGATCAGTATCGGACGATGCAACATTCGCGCTCCTGCAGGGCCTGTCAGCAAACGAAAATTTCCGCACAGCAGCACACGACACCCCCTTCGCAAAAGTAACCTGGAGGCGTTGGCTCAGCCGTGCGAGACGAAATCTGTCAGCAGAATTGCCCTGGAGGAGCCCGGGCCGGACGCAGCAGGAGATGCGCGTCGGAGGAAAGCAGAGGACGCACTATGCTGCTCAGGAATGCAGCGAAGGCGTGCCCTTGTGTGGCCACCGGCACCGTCGAGAACGGTGCGACGGAAGCGGCCCGGACGAACCGCCACGGACACGGATCGACCTGCGCCTGAAAATGACGCGGCGTATTGGAAGAAGAAGATGTGAGGGATGCGAGCTCTCGCATCATGCAGTGATGCGCGCCCATCCGGCGGCAGCAGGCCGGCAGGTTCTTCGCGCTCACCGCATCGGCCAGCAGCGGCTGCACCGGCAACAGGCCAGTCAGTATCAACAGCAGGCTCGCAAGCAGTCGGCGCACAGTTCAGCATAGCACCGCGTGCCCGGCGCCCCTCCGGCGCTGGCTGCGGTATAACGATGGCATGTCGTCGTTCCCGCGGACCGATGGGTTGCAAGATCTGACGTTGACACCGCAGGAACTGCTCGAGCAGATGGAAGCCGAGCCGGGATCGCTCATTCTCACCGCTTCCGCACGGAGCGCCCGATTTCTGAGCCGACGGTATGCCTTCCTCCAGCGGAATCGTGGCACGGACGCATGGCCCGCACCGCGTATCCTTCCGTGGGACACGTGGCTCTCGTCTCTATGGGATGCGGCCATCCGCCTCGGCATCGACGACCGTCTGCTGATCAGCGAAGCGCAGGAATTCGAGCTTTGGCGAACAGCCGTAGCAAGCTCCAGCGCGGCCAGCCTGTCGCTGCATACACCGGAGAATCTCGCAAAGCTGGCAGCCGCTGCATGGCGCGAAATGCAGCGCTACGCCATTTCCAGCGTCCGGCTCCGGTCTGGGCTGGATGTCGATACACGCGCATTTCGCGAATGGGCAGACACCGTAGAGGCAGCAGCAAGGCGCGGTGGCATGCTGCTCCACTCGCTCGTCGAGCTTGCGGCCAGCTCGTGGATCGAAGATGTACGGTCCCCCCTCCCGCCATTGCTCTTTCTCACGGGCTTCGACCGGCTGGTTCCCGCGCAACAAGCCATTGTGATGGCTTTGAAGCGTCGGGATAGCACAGTACGCACCGTCGCCCTGCGTGCGGCTGCGGAAGGACCCGTGAGCCCGCGCCTCTATGCCGCATCATCCAGCGATGCTGAGTTCACGGCCGCCGCCGAGTGGACGCGCGCTCACCTTGAACGCAATCCGGACAGCACCATCGGCATCCTTGGGTCGTTCGACACGGCAACGCGCACGCAGGTGGACCGCCGCTTCCGCGAGATCCTTGCTCCCGAAACTCTGGACCTCCAGAACCCGACGCCGCTACCGTATGAGTTTTCGCTCGGACAACCGATGCAGACCCTGGTGCCCGTGCGCACAGCGCTGCTGCTGCTGCGCTGGGCTGCCGCGCCGCTTTCGGCAGAGGAGGCGTCCTGGCTCCTGCTCCACGGCGCATTTGCGCAGGCACCCACGAACGGTGCTGCGCGTGCGCATCTGGATTTGAAATTCCGGCGACGTCAATATCAGTCGGGCGCCTCCATCTCTCTGCCCGCATTTCTCGACTGGTTGCAGCGTGCCGATTCCAGCGACCAGTTCCGCAGTCCGCTCCGCGCATTGCTGCAGGCGGCGCGGACAGGTGGCAAACAGCAGCGCCGCAGTATGCCCGAGTGGCGCGCCACAATCGATGAAGGTCTGCAGGCTGCGCAATGGCAGTTGCTCAACCCGGCGGGCTCACACGACTTTCAGCTCCTTCGCCGCTGGGACGCACTGCTCGATCGCCTGGCGTCTCTGGGAGCCACCACGGCCGCAATGACCTATGCGGATGCGATGGATCGGCTGGAGCGGCTGGCCGCAGAAACCTTGTTTGCCGAAGAAAGTCAGGACGCGCCTGTACAAATCCTTGGGGCGGTTGAAGCTGCGGGTATGGTCTTCGACGCGGTCTGGTGCATGCAGGTAAGCGCTGCGGAGTTTCCACCTTCCGGCCGCGTTCAGCCGTTCCTGCCCTGGGGCGTGCAGCGCGAATCGCAGATGCCGCATACCGGTGCCATCGACCTTGCGTTCGCGGAGCAGATGACGCAGCGCATCGTCGCCAGCGCTAACGAAGTTGTTCTGAGCTTTTGTCTAAGCCCGAATGACGATGCAATCAGCGGCGAGATGCCGGAGCTCCTGCTGTCTCCGGCCGTGCGAGCGGTTCTCAAAAGCACGCCGCTTGAGCTTCTGCCGGCAAAGTCCATACCCACAGACACCGCGGTCAGTCC
>JAJXUS010000412.1 GCA_021782675.1 Acidobacteriota bacterium | reverse complement strand
CGATCTGGCCCGAGGCTCCGATGTGGTCACGCTGGAGATTGAGCAGATCGCCATCGCTTCTCTGGAAGCAGCAGCGAAGTATGCGCCCGTGCGGCCCGGTGCAGCGATGCTGCATATCATCCAGGACCGCATCCGCCAGAAAGAGTGGCTGGCAGCTCAAGGGCTTCCGCTAGGCGACTGGCGCGCGGCCCGCACGGCGGGGGAGTTCCGTGCAGCGGTGCGCGCGGTGGGCGGCCGTTGTTTTGTCAAAAGCGCGCAGGGCGGCTACGACGGCCGCAGCCAGGCAAAACTCGGATTTGCCGGGGAACCAACGCCGGCGGAGATCGACGAAGCGTGGCGTTCACTGGGCGAGCGTCCGGTGGTCGTCGAACGGGCGCTCGATCTCGAAAAAGAAATCTCCGTCATGGTGGCGCGTTCGCCGCGCGGCGAAGTGAAGGTGTATCCCCCCGCCGAAAATCACCACGAGCGGCAGATTCTGGTGTGGAGCGCCATCCCGGCGGGCATCTCCCCGCAGACGGCGCAGCAGGCGCAGGCCATGGCGCGGACCATCGCCGAGGCTTTTGCGCTGGAAGGGCTGCTGGCAGTCGAGATGTTTATGACGCGCGACGGCCGGCTGCTGGTGAACGAACTCGCACCCCGCCCGCACAACAGTTATCACGCCAGCGAGCGCGCCTGCACCACCAGCCAGTTTGAGCAGGCCATTCGCGCTGCCTGCAACCTGCCGCTGGGCGCCGTGGATGTCATTCAGCCGGCGGCCATCGTCAATCTGCTGGGCGATGTGTGGCTGGAGGCAGAACCGGCGACAGGCCCGCGCTTCGACCGGGCGCTGACGTTCGGCGGCGTGCGCGTCCATCTTTACGAAAAGCATGTCCCGCGCCCCGGCCGCAAGATGGGCCACCTGTCGGCCACGGCGAGCACTGCGCAGGAAGCCGTCGAGCTGGTGCAGCGCGCACGGGCTGCACTCTGAACCCTCCCATGAACTCTCCTGCGCCCGCTGGACAGCCAGGCATGCGGCGGCCAGCGTGGCTGCGCCTGTCGCATGAACACACGGCATTTTCCGCAACGCTGCTGCTGATGGTTTCTGCAGCACTATCGCGTGTCATCGGGCTGGTGCGCGTGAAGGTAATTGCGTACCTGTTCGGCGCCGGGTCGCTCACGGATGCCTACAGCGCCGCGTTTCAACTGCCCGACATGCTCACCTACCTGCTGGTCGGTGGAACAGCGTCCGTCACGTTCATCACCATTCTCAGCCGCTATCGCGAGCAGGGCCGCGAGCGCGAAGGCGAGCAGGTGCTCTCAGTCATTCTGAGCTTCATGCTGCTGGTGCTGGGCTCTGCAGTAGTTCTGGGTGAGATTTTTGCGCCCTGGTATACGCGGGCGTTCTTCCCGGGCTTTGACGCGGAGAAAGCGGCGCTGTGCACGCACATGACGCGCATCCTGCTGCCGGCGCAGTTGTGTTTTCTGGCCGGTGGTGTGCTGGGCGCCGTGCTGATGGTGCGCAAGCAGTTCGCCTGGCAGGCCGTCTCACCGCTCATCTACAACTTCGGCATCATCTTCGGCGGCGTCCTGCTGGCGCGGCGCTTTGGCGTCAGTTCCCTGGCCGTCGGCGCGCTGGCCGGCGCTATTCTCGGCAACCTGATGGTGAACTACGTTGGCGCGCACCGTACCGGACTGCGGCTGCGCTTCGCGCTCGACTGGCACAATCCAGGCCTGCGCGAGTGGGTGCGGATGTCGATCCCGCTGATGATCGGTGTCTCGCTGGTCACCGCGGATAACTGGATTCTGTCGTACTTTGCTTCACACGGCCGTGGCGCCATTGCCAAGCTGACCTACGCGAAGACGTTGTTCACCGCTCCGATGGCGATCCTCGGACAGGCCGCCGGAGCAGCCTCCATGCCGTTTCTGGCAGCGCTTGCCGGTCAGGGCAAGCGGGAGCAGTTCGCGCACTCCGTCAATCGCATTGTCACGCGCATTTATGCCTTCGCGTTTCTCGGCTCCGCCTGGATGATCGCTCTTGCCGCACCGGCGGTAGACGTCATTCTGCGCGGTGGATCGTTTCACCATGCGGATGTGACGCAGACGGCACTGTATTTCACCGTGTTCGCCGGCTCTCTGTGCTTCTGGGCGGCGCAGGGGATCTATGCCCGCGCCTTCTACGCCACCGGCAACACGCTGGCGCCTATGGTTGCCAGTACGCTGATCACGGCTCTTTCCATTCCCATTTACTGGACGCTCTACCATTCGATTGGCGTTCCCGGGCTGGCCATCGCGTCGGACTGCGGCATCGTCATTCAGACCATGGCGCTGGCGCTGATGCTCAATCGCCGCGGCATGGTGTCACTGCGCGGACTGGAATATCCGGAGCTGCTGCGCGCTCTCGGCGCGGCGATCACATCACTGCTGGCGCTGCGCTGGTTCCTGCACCTGCTGCCCGCATCGGGCCGGTTCAGTCACGATCTGTTGCAGCTTTCGACCGGCACGGTCGTCTGGCTCGGCGTCGCCTGGCTGTTTCTGCATCTCACAGGCTCTTCGCTGCCCGCGCAGCTATTCACGCGCTTTCGAAAAACGAGAACGCCGGAAGCTGCTTAAATCCGCGTTGTTTTCCCTTCTCGCTGTCATCCGCGCGATCGCATTTTTCACTGTCGCTGCGGAGTAATGTCCGTCATTCTGAGCGAAGCGAAGAATCTGGGCTTTGGCCTTTCTTGTTGTCATCCCCGCAGGGGATCTGCTGTTGCCCTTGCTGTTGTTCTTGCCTTTGGCCTTTCTTGTTGTCATCCCCGCAGGGGATCTGCTGTTGCCCTTGCTTTTGTTCTTGCCTTTGGCCTTTCTTGTTGTCATTCCCGCAGGGAATCTGCTGTTGCTTCTGTTTTTTCTTTTGTTCTTGCCTTTGCGTTTCTTGCTGTCATCCCCGCAGGGGATCTGCTGTTGTTCCTGCCGGCTGTGAT
>JAJXUS010000008.1 GCA_021782675.1 Acidobacteriota bacterium | reverse complement strand
CAGCGTTTCCACTGCCTGACCTCTCCCCCAGAGTGGCACACAAAATACAAGGAAAAAATAAGCCGATATCCAGCGTTGGCGGGTGTACATGGCTGCCATTGTAACCAGCTAGCCGCGCAGTTGCCGCGGCGGCGAGCGCCCGCCGACGCAGATTTAGGCTGCGGTCGTCTTCTCCTTCCAGGCCAGGGCAGGCGAGGGATCCGCAAGATCGTCGGGACGAAGGCGCGGAGACCGTTTTCGATGGATTGAAAATGGTGGACGAGAAAACTCAGGATTGCGACACCGGGCCGGCTCATCCCCCAAAGGTGGTATTGGCTGACGGGTACGGCATTGCTCTACTAGCGAAGATTTTCCGGGCCCCTCCACACTTCCCCAAAATAAGGAAAAACCATGCAAAGAAAGACGCTTGTGCGCATGATGTTCCTCTGCGCCCTGGGCTGGATCGCCACGGGTAGCTTTGCCTTGGCTCAGTTCCAATTCCCCTCTACTGCTTCGGGATCAAGTTCACCGCTCCGTGCCGTTCCGGTCGTCTTCACCCAGGCCGGCACTCCGGCGACGGTCTCCGTCCTGACCAAGGGCGCGCCCAATCTCGATTTCCGATCGGTGAGCGATAGCTGTGTCAATGGCGGTAGTTATCTGCCCGGCCAGTCCTGCACCGTCAATGCTGTTTTTGTCCCGCAGAGTCCGGGCTGGCGCATTGGGGCAATCGTGGTCAAGGACAGCTCGGGCAACGTGCTGGGCACCACCTATGTCATGGGGATTTCGGTCGGCCCCCTGGGGCTGTTCACCGCGCCCACCGCTAACTGGACGCTGAGCGGCTTCAGCAATCCGCGCGGCATCAGCGTGGACGGGTTCGGCAATGTGTATCTGAATGACACCGGACACCAGGAGCTCGTCGAGATTCCGGTCGGAGGCGGCACACCCATCCCCCTGGATTCTGTTCCGAGCTGGGACGGCGGCGCCACCGCAGTCGACGGCGCCGGCAATGTCTACGTTTCCGCCAACTATGGAGCGAATAACCCAACCAACGGAGTCTATGAGCGGGTCAACGGCGCTCTCGAGAAGATTGCGGTCCTGCCCGGGCAGAACACCCCGGACGATAACCTCTCCGCGGACGGGGCAGGCAACTTGTACCTCACCGACAGCTACGGAGGCATTTACCAGATCGCAGCCGGAACCCACACGGTGACTACCCTGTATCCGTCGGATTACGTGCATCGGTTCATCGGCATGGCCGTGGATCAGAATGGCAATGTCTTTGCAGTGGACTTCAACGGGGGCGGATTGCTCGAACTGCCGGCCGGGAGCCACAGCCTGAACCTTCTGGCCAGCGGAGCGCCGCTCAACCATCCCCACTCCATCGTGCTGGATCCGGCAGGCAACATCTATGTAGGAAATCTCTCCGGCCCCAGCGGCATTCTCCGCTATGGCGATGACACCAGTACCGGCGCCTACATCGAGACCACGCTCCCCGCCAACGGAACCGCCAGCCTGGCCCTTGACGGAGCCGGCAATCTCTATGCGGTCGACGGCAATTCGGTGGTGGAATACGGGCGTACTACCGCTCCGACGGAGACTTTTCCGGCCACCGCCTACGGAACCACCAGTTCCGCGCCCGCGCCGCTCGTGGAATTTGAGAACGACGGCAATGCACCTTTGCTCATCTCCAGCTACACGGCCAGCAGCGGCTTCGGAACCAATGGCGCCGGCAATACCTGCGCGGTAGGTACGCTCGATCCTGGCACAAGCTGCTTCATCGGCGCTTCGTTCACGCCTGCCCAAGGCAGTGAACTCAATGGCACGATCACTCTCACGGACAATTCCAACTCGCTGACCGACGCAAGCGCGCAGCAGACAGTGAACCTGACCGGCAAGCTGAGTGCTGTGCCGCTCACCATCACCGCCGGCAGCGCGACCATGACCTATGGCAGCACGCCGCCCGTCCTGGATCCCGTGTATGCGGGATTCGTGAATGGCGACTCGGCCGCCAGCCTGACGACCCAGCCGGTCTGCACGACCACCGCGACATCGTCGAGCCCGGTGGGCACCTACCCGACAACATGCACCAGCGCGGCCGATCCCAATTACATCATCACGTATGTGGCAGGCGCGATCACAGTCACCCCGGCCACCCTCACGGTGACGGCATCGAGCGGCAGCATGACCTACGGCGGCGCTCCACCGGCCATCGGACCTGTCTACGCTGGTTTCGTGAATGGCGACTCCCCCGCCGGCAGCCTGACTGCCCAGCCGGTCTGCTCGACAACAGCGGCTTCGTCGAGCCCGGTGGGCAACTACAGTTCGACCTGCAGCGGCGGGATCGCGAACGCCAACTACTCCATCGTCTACGCTCCGGGGACGGTGACGGTGAAAGCCGCGCCCCTCACGGTGACGGCCAACAACGCCGGCACCACCTACGGCGCAGGCCTGCCGGCCTTCAACGGCAGCATCCTGGGAGCGGTGAATGGCGACACGTTTACCGAGTCATTCTCGACCCCGGCGACGATCGACAGCGCACCGGGTAGCTATGCCATCACCCCGAGCGTGACTGGCGCGCGCCTGACCAATTACAACGTCAGCTACGTGCCCGGAGTGCTTACCATCTTGCCGGCGCCGCTCTACATCACAGCCGATCCGCAAACCAAGGTGCTGAACGCGCCAAATCCAGTGCTCACGGCCAGTTACAGCGGCTTCGTTCTCGGCCAGGGAGCGGCCCAGTTGAACGGCAGCCTGACCTGTACCACCACGGCCTTGCTGAACAGCCCGGTGGGCAGCTACCCCGTCACCTGCTCCGGCGTGACCTCGGCCGATTACGCGATCAGTTTCTTGCCGGGAACGCTGAGGGTGCTGTATCTGGTGGGTGCCTGCCCCGTGACTGACCGCGATCGCGACGCTGACCACAACGACCGGGCCATTCTCAGTCATGTGATTCTGGACCCCATCAAAGCAAATGGCACGAGCGTATTCCACGACGACGGCGCCCTGCCGGTGAAGTTCCGGGTCTGTGATGCCAATGGCAACTCGATTGGCGATCCGGGATTGATCGTGTCGTTCGTTTCGTTGAACGGCCCGCAGCCCACCAGCCCTGGCGATCGCGATGACCGCGGCTGGCACTTTGACGGCCCCCACGACGCGGACAAGCATCCCGACACCGACCGCGACGACCGTCCGAATCCACAACCGACCTGGACCTACCACCTCAAGCTGGATGCGTTGGCCCCGGCGAGCTACAACTACCAGATCACGCTCAACGACGGAACCACGATTCCCTTCACCTTCACAATCGGGCAGAAGGACAGGGGGGATGACAGTCGGGACGAGAGAAATAACAGGAGGTAAAGAGCCAGTCCCATTCCTGCGGCTTCGGGCGCGCTGTCCTCAGCGCGCCCGCCGTTTTCAGGGGAGACTTGCAGCAAAGCGAGCCATGATTCCGCCTCTTTCGGATAAGCGGCACGCCAGGTCTGCCCCCATCGACTTTCGCGTTCGGCATTAGGGTAGCGGACCTGGCTGGCACGCTTACTGGCCCTGGCCGAGAGAGAATCCCGGTTCCCCGTTGAAGGTGTAGAGATTCTCTGTCTTGATGCATTCCAGACCGTGCCCATGCACGCTGGAAAGCAGCGCCAGAACATCTTCCGTCGTCAGTTTGAGGTCAGCAGGAGCCTGGAAGCGGCAACGCCAGTGATCCGTGCAGAAGGTCTCCGGCAATCCGTTGGGCCATACTTTGACACCACGATTGGTGATCATGCTGAGGGGCAGACGTGAAGTCGCGGCGGCGCGCAGTTTCTCGCCCAGAACATCAGGATCGGTGCCGCGCCAGTCAAGGAAGACATCGACACCCACCAGTTGCTTGAGTGCCGGCGCGCGCGGAGTCTCATACTCCACCTCTTCGTCCTGTTGCGGAAGAGCAGAAGAGTATTCCACTGCGCGCAGCGTGCGCGGTTGCTGCCCAAGGCGTTCGATGACGGCCTGGGCAAACTCCCTTGTCCCTGCACGCACCCTGCTGATTTCCGGACTGTAGATATCCGCGGTGTGAATGCCTTCCTCAATGGTGCGCAACCAGGCATTGTGGACGGTCTCGGCGACCTCTGGCTGGCCAAGGTGCACAAGCATCATCACGGCGGAGAGCAACAAGCCGGAGGGGTTGGCGATATTCTGCCCGGCAATCTGCGGCGCGGAACCATGGATGGCTTCAAACATGGCGGCGTGGCGGCCAATATTGGCCGAAGGAGCAAGCCCAACCGAGCCGGCCACCTGTGCGGCGATATCGGAGATGATGTCCCCGTAGAGATTCAGCGTGACGATGACGTCGAACATCTCCGGCGTGTCGGCAAGACGCGCCGCGCCAATATCGATAATCAGGTTGTCGCTGGCAATATCCGGATATTCAGCCGCGATCTCCTGGAATACGCGGTGAAAGAGACCATCGGTCTTCTTCATGATGTTGTCTTTGGTCATGCAGGTCACCTTCCGGCGGCCGTTGCGGCGAGCGTACTCGAAGGCGTGCCGGATGATGCGCTCACTGCCGGGACGGGTGACAAGCTTCAAACACTGCACCACCTGGTCCGTCTGCTGGTGCTCGATGCCGCCGTAGAGGTCCTCTTCGTTTTCGCGGACGATGACAACATCCATCTGCGGATGGCGGGTGCGGACGAATGGCGCATAAGCCACCGCCGGCCGGACGTTCGCATACAGGCCGAGCGATTTTCGCAAGGTGACGTTGAGCGATTTATACCCGCTCCCCTGCGGAGTGGTGATCGGAGCTTTCAACAGCACCCGGTTGCGGCGAATCGATTCCCATGCCGCTTCCTCAATGCCGGCGCTCATGCCGCGCAGATAGACCGACTGGCCAAGTTCGATGGGCTCGTACGTGAGATGCGCACCGGCAGATTCCAGAATCCTGAGCGTGGCCTGCATGATCTCAGGGCCAATCCCGTCCCCATAAGCGACCGTAACGGGGATGCGGGTCTTCGGCGAAGACGGGGCGGCAAGTTCTGCGACGGAAGCATCGGCGAGAGTGGGCATCAAGAGTCCTTTCGGGTAGTAGAATGGGAGAAATTTATACGAATACAAATATACGACATGCAAGTCGTATATTTCAAGTCGTATTTCTATGGCTACTCAAAGACCCAACTCGTCGGCGCCCACCTGGACGTTCTTCACGAACCACTCCCACGTGCTGTTGTGCATCGCTGAAGATCCTGAGGCGCGGATGCGAGACATGGCCGCGCGGGTGGGAATTACAGAGCGCGCCGTGCAGCGGATTATCGATGACCTGGC
Organism: Acidobacteriota bacterium; assembly: GCA_021782675.1. GTDB lineage: Bacteria > Acidobacteriota > Terriglobia > Terriglobales > Acidobacteriaceae > JAKAUB01. The sequence continues at coordinate 8,471 of JAJXUS010000008.1, read as the reverse complement.
GGAGGCGGGCTATCTCGTAGTTGAGCGGGAGGGGCGGCGCAATCGATACCAGATCGTGGACAAGCTGCCGCTGCGGCATCCAGTTGAAGCGCACTGTAAAGTCGGGGGATTGATCGGGCTGGTCCTGAGCAAACGGGCAGTCGGGGCGGGCAGTTGAACAGGGACAAGCAGGATGCAGATGGGGCTCTATGCAACGAGTAATTGAAGGTCACAGGCGATTTCACGCGGAGGTCTTTCCCGCACGCAAGCAGCAGTTTCACCTGCTCCGCGACTCCCAGGCTCCCGAGTTCCTGTTCATCACCTGCGCCGTCTCGCGCATCGTCCCCGACATGATCCTGGGCACCGGGCCCGGCGACCTGTTTATCAGTCGCAACGCCGGCAACGTGGTGCCGGTCAATGCGCCTGAGGGCGACGGCGTCACCGCCACTATCGAATACGCCGTCGAGGTCCTCAAGGTAAGTCATGCGATTCTCTGCGGTCACTCCGATTGCGGCGCCCTCAAAGCCGCGGTCAACACCAAGGCGCTGGAGACACTGCCCAAGGCCAAACGCTGGCTCAAGCACGTCGAGGCAGCCTTCCAGCACCGCCAGCCACTCAACCCCGAGGACGGCGACGGCGCCGAACTCGCCTCCCTCATCCGCGGCAACGTGATCGCGCAGCTCGCCAACCTTAAAGCCCAGCCCGCGGTCGCCTGGGCCATGCAGCAGGGAACCCTCGCCGTCCACGGCTGGTACTACGACATCCTCAGCGGACGCATCGAGCGCTACGACGAAAAACTGCGCCGCTTTGTGCCGTTGCTGGGCTAATGCTGCTGATTGGATGGACTGCGCAGGCGGGAAACAGGCAGGGTCCGGCGGCTGCCATTGCGATTCTCCTTCGCCGCCGGCAAGGGAGAGAAATCGCGAAAACCTCCCGCCCCTGCCTCAAGAATGAAGCCGCTGCTTCTCTGCCGCGGCTTCAGATTCAAAATAGAGGCGCCGCAAAGCCGCGAGGTTGCCTGCCATCGGTCAAGCTGAACTCAGTGCATCCCCTGCGGCGCTTTCACATGCTTGGGCGGCTTCTTGAACAGCCACACGCAGATCGCGCAGATCACGGCCAGGACAGCCGTCCAGCGAAATATATCCACGTAGGCCAGTAGCGCCGACTGCTGAATCAGCTTTCCGTAGAGCAACCCATAGGTGCCTGGCCGCGATGCTGCCGGACCCAACTGCCGCCCCAGGTAAGCCGACAGCATCGTCGACTTCTGCTGCAAAACCGCGGACGAGGGCGACAGGTGCTCGCCTAGATACGTCTGGTGCAATGCGGAGCGCCGGATGAGCGCCGTCGTCGCCATGGCGATGCCGATGGAGCCGCCGATATTGCGCAGCATGTTGAAGAGCCCGGTGGCGTTTCCCATTTCGCTGTTGGGAATCGTCGCCGTCGTCATCGTCGCCAGCGGCACAAAAACAAAACTCAGCGCGAACCCCGTCAGCGTAATTGGAATCAGCAGCGTGTATGGCCCGATTTCGAGATTCACCGACCCGAAGATATAGTAGCAGGCTGCGAAGCCGAGAAATCCCGCGCACAGCAGCTTGCGGTTATCCACGCGCGAACCGAGAAAGCCGATCAGCGGAGACCCAATAAACGATCCGATGCCGCGTGGGCCTACCACCAGCCCGGCCGCAAACGCCGTGTAGCCGAGAATTTCCTGGTAATACAGCGGCAGAATCGCGATGGTGATGTAGATACACATTCCCAGCATCGCGATCATCAGGCAGCCGGTGCGGAAGTTGCGGTCCCTCAGCACATGCAGGTCCACCAGTCCTTTGGGATTTGTCCACGACCGCCATACCCAGAGCAGAAACGCCACAATCAGCGCGCCCACCGCCCAGCGCACCCAGATAGCGCCGAACCAGTCGTCTTCCTGTCCCTTGTCCAGCACCACCTGCAGGCAGCCTGTCCAGACAATCAGCAACCCGAATCCGACATTGTCAAACGGGCTCACCTTGGCGTTCTTGATGTACGGCGGATCATGGATGAAGCGCATGATCATGAACACCGCCAGCACACCCACCGGAATGTTGATGTAAAACGCATAGCGCCAACTGAAGGTGTCGGTGAGCCAGCCGCCCAGCGTGGGGCCGAGCACCGGCGCAACCACAATCCCGAGTCCGTACGCCGCCATCGACTTCGATCGCTCCGCCGGCGGAAAGCTCTCCAGCAGAATCGACTGCGAAATCGGCTGCAGCGCCCCTCCGCCCGCACCCTGCAGAATGCGCGCCAGCAAAATAATCCCCAGCGAAGGCGCCGCTCCGCAGAAGAAGGACGCCACTGTGAAGATGATCACGCAGGTCAGCAGAAACCGCTTGCGCCCGAAGCGCCGCCCAAACCAGTTGGAGGCGGGAAGAATCACGGCGTTCGCCACCAGGTAGCTGGTGAGCACCCAGGTAGCCTCGGAGTTCGAGGCGGAGAGCGATCCCGCGATGTAGGGCAGCGCCACCGAGGCAATGGCGGTGTCCAGCACCTCCATGAACGTCGGCAGCATGACGGAACACGTCACCAGCCACGGGTTGACGCCCTGGGTGAGCGGATAACGGGCATGAGGGGCGTCTTGCGTCATTGCGAGAGAACGTCTTGAGGTTAAATCATGGGGGGCCCCGACGAGCGTAATCACCGCCATCAAACAGGACCACGCCGGAGCAGGCCCGCAATCTCTCGGGCGGCCGCCTTGACACAGCGAGCCGCTGCCTTGATGCTGTACAGTTCCGGCAGTTTGTAAATCGAGGCCAGGAGGATCCCAGCTTTTGCGCGTCCGCGTCTTCTACCACGACAAGTGTTTCGACGGAGCCTGCTCAGCCTCTCTGTTCACGCGCTTCCACCGCGAGTGCGTCGCCCGGGACGCTGCCTACGAATATCACGGCCTGGTTCATCGCGCCGGGGCTCTGTTTGACGAGAGTGCCTTCAGCGGCGACGAGAATGCCATTGTGGACTTTAAGTATTCGCCCTCGCCGCAGATAACCTGGTGGTTCGATCATCACCAGTCCGCCTTCCTCACCCGCGCCGATCACGAGCACTTCCTCGCCTGCCAGCGTGACCCCGCATGCGCCGGCCGCAAGTTCTTCGATCCCGCCTACACCTCGTGCACAAGCTTCCTGGCTCACATCGCCACCACGAATTTCGGCTTCAACGCCGCGCCCGTGGCCGACCTGGTGCACTGGGCCGATATTGTGGACGGCGCCAAATACGAAAGCCCGGAGTCAGCCGTCGAGATGGCTGCCCCGGCCATGAAGCTCACGCTGATTATTGAATCCACGCAGGATCCCGCCTTCATCCCCCGCTTGATTCCGCTGCTCACCGAGATGCCGCTCGGCCAGATCCTCGAACAGCCCTGGATCGCGCCCCTGCTGCCGCCCCTGCTCGAGCGCCACCAGGCCGCGCTCGAGCTCATCCGCAGCCGCGCCGAAGAGCGCGACGGCACCATCTTCTTCGACATCACCGATCATCCGCTCGAAGGCTTCAATAAGTTCATCCCTTATTACCTTTTTCCGCACGCCGTGTATTCCATCGGGCTCTCCAAATCCAGCTTCCGCACCAAGGTTGCAGTGGGCTCCAATCCCTGGACGAAAGTCGATCCAGCCACGATGGTCAACCTGGCGCAGGTCTGCGAACGCTACGGCGGCGGCGGCCATGCGCGCGTAGGCGCCGTCAGCTTTCCGCCGGACCGCGAAGACGATGCCCGCGCCGCAGCCCGCGAGATTGTCGCCCAGCTGCGCGCTCACAAGCCGACGGCATAGCGGCCATTCGCGCGCATGATCGGCCACCTCTTCGCCTACGGGACCCTGCAGCACGGCCATGCGCCGCAGGAGATGACCGCTGCCGTGGGGCAACTGCGGGCAGTCGGCCGCGGCACCGTCGCAGGAGCTCTTTACGATATGGGCGACTATCCGGGCGCCATCCTCAACCCCGAGGCGCAAGAAAAAATCCGCGGCACAATCTTTGCGCTGCCTGCGGATCCTGAGTTCCTGCGCAATCTGGATGCATACGAGGAGTACGACCCCGCGGCGCCGGCGGGCAGTCAGTTCCTGCGCACCGCCTGCACCGCCGAACTCGACTCCGGCGCGCTCGTGGAGTGCTGGATCTATGTCTACAATCGCCCCGTCGCCGCAGCCCCCAGGATCGAGGGCGGGCAATGGCCGCCTTGAGAGACGGCCTCAGCGATGGAAAAGCTGCGCCGGAACGCTGCTCAGCATCACCAGCTCAAGTATTCCCAGCAGATGAAACATGCATACCTGTCCTGCCACGCTCGCCGGCCGCAGGCCACGCCGCAACACCAGGCGCGCAAACATCCCTTCCAGCGGAAACTGCGCAAACAGCACCGCGACGGGAACGTATTGCGTGAAATGACCCGCATACACCTCGGGCCGCTGCGCCACCACCACAAAAGGAAAGATCAGCGTCATCGCCCACGGCCCCAGCGACTCCGCCACATCCTTCAACAGTGGCGCAAACATGCTCAGCACCAGCCCTGCACCAACCGGCCACCAGCTGATCAGCCTGGTAGAGCGGCGCGTTTCCCGCTCTGCCTCTCTGCGCTTGCGCAGTACCGCCATGCTGGCGTCGATTTCCTGCTGGCGGATCTGCTCCCACGGCGTGTAATCGCGCCGCCGGGGGCGCCGGAACATACCGCCAAAACCGTTCGGAGAAGGGGAGGGGTTGATCATAACTCGGGCGCAACTTTCCTGAGGTTGATCCGGGGATACCTCTAGCATGCTTGCGAATCGGCGTTTTGGCAATGGCAAATACGCCTGCGGCGTTTCACAGCCCCAGTTCCGCGGCCCGTTTCTTCATCGCCTCAATGCAAAATGCGATGTGAGCATCCAGTTCCACGCCCAGCTCCTCCGCCCCCTTGATCACGTCCTCGCGATGAACGCCGCGCGCAAACGCCTTGTCCTTCATCTTCTTGCGCACTCCGGCAACTTCAACGTCCGCGATCGAGCGGCTCGGCTTCACCAGCGCGCAGGCCGTGAGAAAGCCGGCCAGTTCATCGCAGGCGAAAAGCACTTTGGCCAGATGCGAGGTTCGCGGCACGCCGGAGTACTCCGCATGCCCCAGAATCGCCGTCCGCATCGCCTCCGGCCAGCCCTGCCGCTCCAGTTCCCTCACCCCGACAAACGGGTGCTCCTCGGGCGTGGGATGCCGCTCATAATCGAAATCGTGAAGCAGCGCCGTGGTCGCGTACAGATTCAGGAACTCCTCGCGCTCCTCACCTCCCAGGCCCAGGCGGTCAGCCTCCGCCTCGCCGCAGGCGGCCACGCAGGCCTCCACCGCAACAGCGTGCTTGCGCAGGCTCTCGCTCGCCGTCCATTCTGTGAGCAGCTTCCAGGCCGCATCGCGGCTGTAACGAGGATCAATCGGCATGACAACTCCCTGTCGGCATTATCACGCCGCGAACCCAGCCGCTCCCAGGCCGGTTGAGCCTCCTGGTCGCCAACAGCAACCACCCGGCCTACCACATCGTCAGAGTCACCTTATCGACCCATTCGTGCAGTGGCGTTCCGCTGGTGTCCTGATCCAGTTGGTACTGGAGGCCGACCTGATCCTGCCAGGTGGTGGGGTTGGTCGTCCAGGTCTGATTGATGGCGTAGGGGGTTCCATCCAGGACCAGCGTATCGTAGCGATACTGCGTGGAATTGGGCAGGTCGTCGTACTCCTGCACGTGATGCCAGCCCGGCGTCCAGTGCGGACACGGGATGGGATCAAGAAGCCATCGAGAGCCCTGGCTGTCCCAGGTGGCCCAGTAGCCGTCCCCAAAGTCGCACTGGCTGCCGGCCATGAACTCCTGTCCTGATCGGACCACATAGAAATCGAGCTCCGAGGACCAGAATTGGTTCTCGACAGCAGGGTCGTGGTAGATCCAGAAGTCCCACAGGAAGTGTGTGTAGGGAGTGGTCCCCGGGAGGATGTCCTTGAACAGAACGTTGCTCCAGGACGGGCCGCCGGCATACATCTCCATGCTGCTGCCGCTCAGCGAAGGCTGGCTCTGGTCAAATGTCATCGTGTAATTGCTGGTGACGTTCGTCCCCGCCGCGCAGAGGCTGCAGATGCTCCAGTTGGACTGGACATTTTGCATCTCCGTCAGCACCTTTGCGCTGGCGGGTGGAGTCGGCAGCGCCGCGTTGCCCGCCGGTGGGGTCCCGTTCTGGATCAGCCTGATTTCCGATCGGTCGGAATCGCCCTTGGCGTCCGACACGCTTGCCCAGAGCAGATGCTGGCCGGCGGGAATGCTGATCGCCTGCGAGATCGAAGTTACCGGACTAGTTGACTGGTAGGCTGCTTGCCCGTCGAGGCAAACCGTCCACTGCGTGATGGGAGCGCTGGTGTACGCAGTTGCATTCACGGTAACGTTGGCTGGGTTCTCGCCGGGCGCGGGAGTCTGCAACCAGATGCCGCTGATTGAGCCATTTTGGTTGTTATATCCCGATTCCGCTCCGCCACATCCCGTGCTGGGGTTGTTGTTATAGCCAATCGTCGGAATCGTGCCACTGCCCGAACCGCTGCTTCCCGATCCGCCGCTGCCGGAACCTGGGTTGTTTCCGCCGACCGGACTGGTCATTGGACGTGAACCGCCGCACCCGGCGATGAACAACAGTTGGAGTGCGATCGCAAACGAGCAGAGAGAGGTGAGAAGAAGCCTCGGCATACAGTACTCCTGACAGCGGATGGATGCGGTCGACGCACGTTCTTCTGTCCAGAATCGACAACAAAAATCGCATAGAGTGCACAATCTGCAGGAGTTAATGTCTGGCCTGACACCTCTCCGTAGAGCACGTGCTGTAGGGCGTCAAGGGCTTCCCTTAGGGCGAATTGTCGAGGGAGCAGGGTGGAATCAGGCATCCGTTTCGAAGCGGTTCACGGCCCCCTTCCTTCCGTGCGTTTCCGGGCTCACACCCCGCTACTTCGCGCTCCGTGTTAACTACCTTGGTTCGCGTCTCTCCGGCATTCTTCCGGTCTCTTCCGGGATTCTTCCGATTGTGCCCGAGTTTCTACTTGACAATTATGGTTCACTCCGGCGAAAGTGGGGTTGTCGAGGTGCAAAACACTGCACCCGGAGTACCACCGCTCTGGCGCTCCGCACACGACCGATGGCGACCACCCTTGTGAGCGTGGAAACACGCGAAGTCGTACGCTGCGAGTTCTGCCGGCTCATGCAATACCGGACGAGCAACTCGCTTTGCAGAAAATGCCACAAGCCTCTGGACGTTGAGGAAGCCGCGCACCTTGCTCCGCAACTCGTGCCCCCCTCCGGGGTCCCGTGCGGAGAAGACGCAGGCTCGCAGGTAGCAGCGCAGGTGCGGGATATACGCCGTGCGCGGCACCTGAGCCAGCGGCAACTGGCAGCCAGGATGGAGGTGCCCCGCACCTACATCTCCAAAATTGAAAACGGCAAGGCGATTCCTACCCTGGGCTCCCTGGAACGCCTGGCGGCGGCGCTGGAAGTGGATGTGAGCAAGCTCATCCGCGACGCCCGCAGCCGCCGCGACGAGGAAGTGGCGGCCATCTTTGCCGACCCCTTTCTGGCCGAGGTGGCGGAGCTTCTGCCCCATCTGGACTCGCTCAAGCGGACCCTGTTCTACGGGGCGGTGCGCGACGCGGCCACAGGGCGGCGGCGGACAGCCTGAACCACGGCGCTTCGGGTCCGCGTTGCACCGCTCCGGGCACGGCAAATCGCCGCGCTCGGCGGGGACTGCAGGCCCGCGCCCGTTGCGTTGCAGGAATCCCAAAAATGCTATAGGGTCGAGATGTTGCTCCCTGAATTGCCGCGCTCGAGGCTGCATGCGGCTTAAGGGTTTGGTCTGTGCGGAAGAAGAGCGCATCCTACTGAGTGCGTTGATCGTCCGCAAGCGCCCTCTCCGGCTCTGGAGCGGATTGCGCAGGCGCTCTCCGGCGCCCGCCCGGGCACATCTCAGGGGCAACTTAGAGGCGGATCTCTTGTACCCTTCCGGCACATTGCGCATCGACGAGCTGAGCCCCGAAGAGCGGGCCGTCTATGCACAGCTGAAACCCGAACGGCTTCCCGAACACGTGGCCATCATCATGGACGGAAACGGCCGCTGGGCCGGGCAGCGCTCCCTGAAGCGCTTCTTCGGCCACCAGCAGGGCGCCAAGAGCGTGCAACTGGTCACCGAGACCGCTTCCCGCATCGGGCTGCCATGGCTCACCCTCTACGCCTTCTCACTGGAAAACAATCTGCGCCGGCCGCGCGCCGAAGTAAGCTTCCTCATGCGCCTGCTGCGCAGTTACCTCGAAAGCAACCTGCAGCGCATGATGGACAACAACGTCCGCATCCGCTACATCGGCCGCACCCACGAGCTGCCGCCCGAGGTGCAGGACAAGATGCGGTGGGCCGAGGACACAACTGCCCGCAACACCGGCACCACCCTCACCCTGGCCCTGAACTACGGCGGCCGCTCTGAACTGGTCGACGCTTTTCG
>JAJXUS010000411.1 GCA_021782675.1 Acidobacteriota bacterium | reverse complement strand
GTCAATGCGAATATCGTGGCGCATTGCGCTCTCAATCAGCAGCAGCATAATCAGGCCGCCATCGAGAATCGGAAACGGCATCAGATTCAGAATGGCCAGATTGAGGCTGATCACCCCACCCAGATAAAACTTGGCATACCAGCTCTTTGTCTCCGCCGCATCACCGGCCATCCGGGCAATGCCCACGGGACCTGCAAGTTGGTTGGCGGGAACCCTGCGGGCCGCAATCCGCTCCACCATCTGCACAATCAACGTGGAGTTATCCACACAGAATTGTGCCGATTTGGCCAATGCCTTGTTCATGGGCATAGGCGCATTGCGTATGGGGGGCGGAACGGCCATGAAACCGAGCTTCCAGCCATTGTCGAGTTTCGCGGGCCGGGCCACGATGGGGTCCAGCGTTGCGCCGCCACGCGACACAATCAGCGAAATAGGCTTACCCTGCCCAGCCTGCATATAAGCCAGCAGCGAGCTGACCGTGTGGAAGGGGTGGCCATCGACCGAAACAATCGAGTCGCCGGCGCGCAAGCCTGCCTGTTCAGCCGGAGTCCCCGGCGATATGGCCTGAATGCCGATGGGGCCGGACAGGTACTGCGGCAGGATGCCCGCCAGATCATCGTCATCCAGTTTGCTGGGCACGCGCATCGACAGTTGCACCGTCTTGCCGCCGCGCTCAACCGTCACGGGAACGATCTGGTTCGGGTCCAGCGCAATGGTGGAAAACACCTGTTCCCAGGAGGGATTGTCCAGGTTGTCAAAGCGGCCGATCACGTCGCCGGGCAAGAATCCTGCCTGCGCCGCGGAGGATCCAGGCACAACCCACTCGATGGTCGTGGTCTTCACATCGTGAGCCGGAACCTCATTGATCCAGCCGAAATAGATTGCCATCGCGGCAAAGGCCAGGACAAAATTCGCCGCCGGACCCGCCAGACCAATCAGGATTCGCTGCCAACGAGGATGAGACGAAAATGCAGCAGGGTCTTCCACCGGCTGCACTTCGCCGGGATTTTCGCCGGTCATCTTCACATAGCCGCCCAGGGGCAGCAGGCAGACCTTGTAATCCGTGTCGCCGCGCTTGATGCCGAACAGACGCGGTCCAAAGCCGATGGAGAATGCCTCGACACGAACGCCGCAGAGCTTGGCCACCGCAAAGTGCCCAAACTCGTGAACCACAACCATTATCCCGATCAGGATGATAAAGGCGATGGTGGAAACTAAAAAATCATGCATAGATCTGCAGTCTAACCCTCGGTCAAGCAATCCGCGCCGAGCAGCCTCAACGCCAACTCAGGCCACAAATGCCCTGGCCATTTGACGCGCCAACTGGTCCGCCGCTAGCACCTCCGCAATCGTGGCGGGGTGCGCCTCGGGCGTCGATGCGAGTACTGCTTCAATTGTACGCGGGATTCCCGTGAAAGGAATGCTACGTTCGAGGAATGCCTCCACGGCTACCTCGTCCGCCGCGTTCAGCGCAATGGCGTGTGCCCCGCCCTTTTCCGCCGCCTCATAAGCCAGCCGCAGGCAGGGAAAGCGTTCAAAATCGGGCTGTTCGAAGTCCAGGTGGCGCAGCGCGCCAAGGTCAAACGTAAGCTTCGAGGCGGGCCGCTCCGGATAGGCAAGCGCATACAAGATCGGCAGCCGCATGTCCGTGACGGAAATCTGCGCCAGAATTGACCCGTCCACAAACTCCACCAGCGAGTGCACCGTGGACTGCGGGTGGACCGTAACCCGCACCTGGCTCGGCGGCACATCAAAGAGGCGGCACGCCTCGATGATCTCCAGCCCTTTGTTCAACATGGTGGCCGAATCGATGGTGATCCGGCGGCCCATCACCCACGTGGGATGCTTCAGTGCCTGCTCCGGGGTAATGCTGGCAAACTGATCTAGCGGAAGCTGCCGGAACGGGCCGCCCGAGGCCGTCAGCCAGATGGTTTTCACCTCAGCGTGCGCACCCACCCTCATGCACTGGTGCACCGCATTATGCTCGCTGTCGATGGGCAGAATGGGCACGTTGCGTTCGCGCGCGGCACGGGTGAGGATTTCCCCGGCGGCGACCATACACTCCTTGTTGGCCAATCCAACAGGTTTGCCCGCAAGAATGGCGGCATGGGTGGCTTCAAGTCCCGATACCCCCACGATCGCCGAAACAACAAAATCCGCATCGTCGAGCGTGGAGCAGGCCACCGTGCCTTCGGTTCCGTACACCACGTCAACGCCCGCCACTCCGGCCTGGCGCAGACGCTTGCTCAGCTCCCCGGCCAGCTCTTCCGTGGCCAGTGAGACCATCCTGGGCCGCCAGCGCACCGTCTGAGCCAATGCCTCCTCGAGGTTGCGCCCGGCTGCCAGCGAAGCAACCGAGTAGCGCTCAGGAAACTGCTCGACAATGGAAAGAGTGCTCTGCCCGATGGAGCCCGTGGAACCGAGAATCGCGAGTCGCTTCAAGGTGTCTGCAATGTCCGGGGCCTGAACTGAACCCGAGTTAAAAGCCGTGTAAACAAGTCGTTAGGAGACGCTAGCGGATAAATTGAGCGTACCACAGCACCGGCGCGGCAAGCAGCAGGGCGTCGATGCGGTCCAGCACGCCACCGTGGCCGGGCAACAGCGTGCCTGAGTCCTTGACTCCCGCCGAGCGCTTCAATGCCGACTCGGCAAGATCACCTACCTGAGCCGCCACATTCACCACCACCGCCAGCAGCAGCCAGTACCACCAGGCCCCGTCTGAGAAGGAGAGCTTGGCATAATTCCATTGAGAAAGCTGAGATCCAAGCCACAGGAGCGCGCCCGTCACCAGCAAACTGCCGCCCACCGAACCCACCGCGCCTTCCCATGTCTTGTTGGGGCTGAGATGAGGAGCAAGCTTGTGCCTGCCCAAGGCGCGCCCCACATACATCGCCGCGATGTCGCCGGAACAAAACACGCCGAGCAGGAATCCCGGCCGCCGTGATGTGATGGGGCTGT
>JAJXUS010000410.1 GCA_021782675.1 Acidobacteriota bacterium | reverse complement strand
CACGCAGCGCGTCTCACATCCGCCGCCGCAGCACCATCATCCTCTCAAAACCGGACATCGTGAACCGCTTCGGCAGCCGCGCCGCAAACTCCACAATCCGGTCGTCCAGAAACGGCGGACGCACCTCAACGGCATGCGCCATGCTCATCCGATCCACTTTATAGAGCAGACCATCCGGCAGAGAGTAGCGCTGGTCAAAGTCAAGAAACCGCTCGAACGATCGTCCCGGCCGTATCTGGCTCAGAACCTGCCGCATCGGAGCCGCATCCGCATAGGCAAAAAACTCGCGCTTCTCTTTCTCGGTAAAGGTGCCGTTCCAGAACACGTGCGCGGCCTCGGGTGAAAGCAGCGAACCCTCCAGAAACCGCTTCAGCTTGTACTCGAAGCTGATCTTTTCATCGGAAACAGGAAGATGCCGCGCCCAGCCCAGCGCCCCTGCGCGCAGCGCCCGCGGCAGCAGCGCAAGCCCGCGATTGTACCGGTCCGCCGCATAGGTCAGGTAGCCGCCAAACAGCTCATCGGCACCTTCGCCGCTCAACGCCACCGTCACGTGCTGCCGGCTTATCGCAGAGAGATACCACACCGGCACCGCGCCGGCATCCGCGCTCGGCTCATCGGAGTAGTACGGCATCTCGCAGATCACATCCGCAAGGTTCGCCCCATCGTTCAGGTCGAGCTCCGTGTGGTCTGTACCGTAGTGGCGGCTCACGGCGCGCGTGTACTCGCCCTCATCAAACGATTTGCCCTGGAAGGTGATGGAGAATGTCTTCAACCGCCCGGCATACGCCTGGGACGCATAGTGCGTCACTGTGGACGAGTCCAGCCCGCCGCTCAGCCAAACGCCCACCGGCACATCGGAGACAAGCTGCTCGGCAATCGAAGCCTTGAGCAGTCCGTCCAGTTCTTCGCAGGCTTCGTTCAGTGACCGCGGCACGGGTCCCGGCGCAACGGTCCGCGCATAGGCCCGCTTCGTCGCCAAGCCCCGGTGCCACTCCAGCAGGTGGCCCGGCATCAGCTTCTGGATACCCTCAATCAGCGTCCGCGGCCCCGGCACGTAGTTCAGGCTCAGGTAGCAGTTCAGCCCCTCCAGATCAATGCGGCGCGGCACCTCAGGATCGGCGAAGATGCACTTCAGCTCCGACCCGAAATAGAGCTCACCCCGGTGCTCGGTGTAGTAGAGCGGCTTGATGCCCATGCGGTCGCGCGCGAGCACGAGCCGCCGCTCCCGCTCCAGCCAGATGGCCACGGCAAACATCCCGCGCAGGCGCGCGAAGCACTCCGCACCCCAGGCGAGAAACGCCTCCAGCACCACTTCCGTGTCGCAGCGCGAGCGAAAGACGCGCCCCAGTCCTTCGAGCTCTGCCCGCAGCTCGCGATAATTGAAGATCTCGCCGTTGAAAACGATCGTTGCGTCGCCGTCCCGGCTGTGCAGCGGCTGGTCACCGCCCTCCAGGTCGAGAATCCGCAGGCGGGTCGCGCCCAGCGATACCTGGGCAGATTGATACTGGCCCCGCTGGTCAGGCCCGCGATGACGCAGGGCGTCGATCGCCTCCGTCAGAACCCCGGAAGGAACACTTCGCCTTGCGTGTGTATACCCGGCGATTCCACACATCGCGCGCTCCAGTAAAAAAGGGTTTGTGCTCTTTCGACGCCTGCCTGGAGAAAAGGTGATGCAACGGAAGTGCCATGTCGGATCGCCAGGCTACCCGCTTCCGGTCCGGCAACGGAAATACAGCACTGCAGCAGAGTCGGCAACTGGCGCTGTGTTCCCGGCGCCTTTCATGCGCAAAGCCATAACGCGCACCGTGCCGCTTTTGTCCTTGCTTTGCCTCTTAGTGTACCGGACCGATGCTCCGCGGCTCGCGTTCGGCGGGGCCGCGGCCAGTCCACTCAGCTTAGAAAGGTATATCGTCATCCGAGATCTCGGACGACTGCGCATATTCGTCCTGGCTCGCGGGCGGGCGCTGGTCAAAGCTCGCCGTCGAACCAGAAGAGGCCGCCGGCCGGCTATACCCGCCCGAACCCTCTTCCCGTCCCGAGAGTAGCGACAGGTCGTTCACGATAATCTCCGTACGGTAGCGTTTGGCGCCCGTCTCCTTGTCGTCCCAGGAGCGGGTCTGGATCTTGCCTTCCACATACAGCTTGGAGCCTTTCTTCACGTAATCGCGCACAATCTCCGCCAGCCGGGTAAAAGCCACCATGTTGTGCCATTCGGTGCGGTCCTGCCAGTTGCCCTGTGCGTCCTTCTGGCGGTCGGAAGTAGCCAGCGTAAAGTTGGCCACCATGGTGCCGCCGCTCGTCGAGCGAATCTCCGGATCCTTGCCCACATTCCCCAGCAGGATCACCTTGTTCACAGACTTTGCCATACTTCCGCTCTCCCCTTAGCCCTTCCAATAAAGTCCAGGATCATCGCGCGCATCGCCGGTTCGCCGGTTCTCTCCACGCATACACGGATTCAACCCGGGCCTGCGCAATGCCGGCGCAAAGCCCGCGGTAGTCCCACCATCCGCGGACCGGAAGCTCGATTATAGCCCAGTCCTGCTTTTCGGCCCCGTCCGGTTGCGCCCCTGCAGCCCTCACCCGGCGCCCAGCATCGCCAGCGCCTCAGCGGGGTTGCCGGCCACGCGCAGCAGCGCGCGATTGTGCGTCTTAAGAAAGCCCGCCGCTACCGCCGTATCCAGAAAATCGAGCAGTCCGTTCCAATAGCCCGCCGTGTTGATCAGCACGCACGGCTTGGCATGAATCTTCAACTGCGCCCAGGTCACAATCTCCATCAGCTCGTCCAGCGTTCCATAGCCGCCAGGCAAAATCAGAAACGCATCGGCCAGCTTCACCATGCGCGCCTTGCGCGCGTGCATCGTGGGCACCATCTCCAGCCGCGTCAGTCCAGTGTGAGCAATCTCGCTGCCGGCCAGCACCTCCGGAAGCACGCCCACCACCTCTGCGCCGCCCTCCAGCGCCG
>JAJXUS010000409.1 GCA_021782675.1 Acidobacteriota bacterium | reverse complement strand
CGATCGACATGCCCCACTGATAGCCCTTGCTGTAATCCCAGGCCGGGAACAGCGTTATGTTCTTCGGCGGCAGCGCCTCTTCCCCCAGGTCCGTCGCGAATGCGGGATTCTGCTTGTACTCCTCGAGCGTGGCGACCCGGATGATGCCCCGCTGCTGCGCCTCGTCGCCTTCGAGCGAATGGGGCCCGTTCTCCGGCTTTTCCTCTTCGGCTTCTTTCTCAAAACCGTAGTTGCGCGCAAACCGCCCGCGCTCATCGAGGTAATGACTCTCGGTGATGGCGCACTCGTACGTGTCGCCGGTCTTGGTGACCTTCGCCCCCACCACATAGGTTGGGCTGACCGAGACCCGGAGCGGATACGCATCGAAGCCTGTCCCCGTGCCGACGCGGCCGGAGTTGCGGCGTCCTGAGCCCAGATAGATCGTGATGCTGTTGTCCGGGTGCCCCGGCATGACCAGCGCCGGAGCCTTGATCTTGCGGCCCTGGTATTCAATCTCCAGCACATCGCTCTCGCTGGCCTTCAGCCGGCTCATGGTGTTGATGCTCATAAGCGCCGCGTTGTCCCACGAAAGCTTGGTCACCGGCTTGGCCAGCTCCTGCAGCCAGCCCAGGTTCGAGTAGCGGCCGTCGTACAGGTTCGGGTCGGGGCGGAAGATGATCTCCATCGCCGAGGGATCCGCCGGCGCTGCCGGTGTGGTCGTGGAGCCGCCCTTGAAGGCGACCGTCTTGGCCGGAAATGCCGTGTCCGCGATCCATCCGTCGTGCAACACCCGGCGCCAGGAGGCGTCCATCTGCGACTGCAGATCACCGTTCTTGTCCACGTCCTTCAGCCCGAGGAGCGGCTGCCAGGTAAGCTGAACGGCGGAGTTGGTCGGCATCGCCGGATTTTCGAGCATCATCTGCACAATGTGGTGCGCCGACTTGCCCTTATATAGCGGCTCAATCATGGGCTGCACAATACTCACCGTGCCATCGTAGGCACGGACGTCCGACCACATCTCCAGATAATGCGTGCTGTTGATATGCCAGTCGCTGACCGCGCCCGTCTCATCGGCGTAGAGGCCCAGGTGCGCGACCGTCTTGGCCCGGCCCATAGCGCCCGTAAAGTTCAGATCGGCCGGCGCATCGTAGATCGGATTCGTATTGAGAATGACCAGCCAGTCGACTTTGCCGGCGTTCAGATCGGCGATCAACTGTTTCAAATCGTCCATCTGCACCGACGGCATCGGGTGCACGGTCTCGGTGTAGATCACCGTCTTGCCGACATTGCCAAGCGTCTGATTGATAGCATGCGCGGCCATGTGAACGGCGGGCGAGGCCTGCTCCCCGGGGATCACGACACTCTTGCCGGCGTTCGCCTTCAAATCTTTCACCGCGGCATTCAGAAACGCCGCCTGCTCCGGCGTCCACTGCATAGCGCCAGCGCCAGCGGCTCCGGGCGCACCCACAGCCTGTGCCAGCGCCGCCGCGAAGGCGTCGATCTGGCTGGCGCGCAGCGGCAGCCGATGATCCGCCTTAAATCCCGTGGTGGACGGCGTGCTCTCTACCGCGTACAGCCGGTTCATGGGAATGCCCGGCTCGAGCGAGCGGCGGCGGGCATAGTCCGCCGCGAGCTTCAGAAATCCCGGATGCCAGAGACCGGAGAGAAACTCCGCGTCCAGCGAAACAATCACGTCCGCCTGGTCCAGCTTGTACTGCGAATCGACGAACTCCCCAAACGCCTGCTTCGATGCGATGCGCGCCGAGTCACGATTGACCGGCTCATACTGCATCCACTTGGCATTCGGGTAGTTGGCGCTGGCCTCTTTCCACTGCCGGGCCAGCGTGGGCGACAGCACGGTGGAGCTGAGAAAATACAGCCCCTGACCGCCGCTCGCTTTCTTGTCCTCGAGCATCTGCGTAAAGTCGGCGGTGAAATCGGAAAAATTGCGCGTTTCGCCGCGAAATAGAACCCGCTGCGAGCGGTCCGGATCATAGAGACCGAGCAGCGTGGCCTGGGTGTACGCGTCGGATTTTCCACGGTTGACCGGATGCTCCGGATTGCCATCTACCTTGATCGGCCGGTACGCCGCGCTGGTCACCAGCACCGGCACGGAGTCCATCGGAAACGGATGCGCGGTCGCGAAATACACCGGCTCGCCCAGAACGAGATTCTCCGGCTGCTTGACGTACGGATAGATCGGCTCATCCGGCTGCTTGGTACAGCCGGTCAGTCCGGCCAGCGCAATGGACGCGCCCATCAGCTTCATGAAACCGCGGCGGGAGACCGAGTCTACCCACTCCGACATATGCTGCGGAAACTCCCGGCGCAGCGCTTCCTGAAACTCCGGCGTGTCGGCCAGTTCGTCGACGGTCTGCCAGTACTGCTTGCCGGACTTGCCGGCCAGCCGTGCCTGCGCCGCCTCCTTCAATGCGCTGGCCTCGAGCTTGCGCGTAGAGTCGCCGGTTACGGATTGGTCTTGGTTTTCCATTCTCGGATCCAAACTTTCGCGGTGGTCTCTCACTGGCATCTACCGGTGACAGGTGACACAGCTGGTGATCTGACGGGGGGAGCGGATGTGATACTGCACTTCCAGATACCGGCCCAGATCTTCCTGGCTGGTGAACTTGATGTAGTGCGGATTCACTGGCACCTGCGCGTGAACCGATCCGTGACCGGGCCACGACCAGATCTTCTGATCATTGAACTGCGGGGAAGCGGTTCCGCCAGGAACCTGCAGCTCCGCCACCTGAGGCGAGCTGAGGTCCGGGTCCTGCACGGTGCAGTTCACCAGTTGCGCGGTCGGCGTTCCAGGAGTGGTGGGACCGTTGCTGCACCACACCGGATGCAGCGTTGACGGGCCCTTCCACGCCATCTCGTAAATCTCCGACGTCGGCCGTAGATTTTTCGCTGGGTTGCGGTGACAGTTCAGGCACCACTCCATCTGCAGCGAGCTGGACTGATACGTCAACGGCATTTTGTCGATGCG
>JAJXUS010000408.1 GCA_021782675.1 Acidobacteriota bacterium | reverse complement strand
ATGGTGTCGCCGCTCCTCACCAGCAATGCGGCGTTCTCTGCGCTCAAGAACTTCGTGCGGTTCATCGGGATTCCTTATCGATTGCGAAAGACCGGCTTGCGCTTCTCGCGAAAGGCCGCAATGCCTTCGTTGCAGTCTTCGGTCGCGCGCGCGTGGGCCACAGCCTCCGCGTGATCGTGGCTCATCTCGACATGCATGGTGGCGAGCAGCTTCTTGGTCAGCGCCATCGCAATGGGAGCGTTCGATAGCAGTTTTTCGAGCCACGCATCGATCTGCGCATCCATCGCGTCGCGGTCCGCTGCTACCGCGTTCACAAGTCCCCAATCGAGGGCAGTTTCGGCGGAGATGGGCGCGCCGAGCAGCGTAAGCTCGCGAGCACGCACCACTCCGGATGTTTCGGCGATGCGACGGATTCCGCTCCAGCCGGCGATCATGCCCAGGCCAACCTCGGGCAATCCCAGCTTGACACCAGCCACGCCCACGCGCAGATCGGCCATGAGAGCAAACTCAAGCCCGCCACCCAACGCGTGCCCCTGAATGGCTGCAATCACCGGCTGCGGCAGCCGCGCAACCGCATTGAAGACTTCAATGCCGCGGAGAATCCAGACGTCTGCCATCTGCTCCGGAGTGAGACTTCCCCAGGCTTCAATATCGCCGCCAGTCGAGAAGAATTTTCCACCGCCGCGCAGCACCACCGCCCGGATGCGCCGCGACAACGCGACGATCCCGACAAATCGCTCGATCTCATCGAGCATCGGCAGCGTAAGAGCGTTCCCCTTGGCTGGCCGGTTCAGCACGATCTCGGCCCATGCTACGCCGTTGCGCTCGTGCTCTTGAAAGAGAACTTCAGGTTCCATGCTCACCTGCCTCCTCAGCAGTCTTTCAGTAATTTGGCATCGTCAGTCCGCCATCGACCGCAATCGCCTGCCCCACGGTGTAGCGCAAGCGTCCCTCCGCCATGCAGGCCACGGTTGAGGCGATATCCTCCGGGTAACCCCAGCGCTCCGCGGGCACCCGATGCGCTGCGATCATCGCGTCGTACTGCGCCTTGACAGGCTTTGTCATTTCGGTGGCGATGATTCCGGGACGCACCTCGTAGACGCCGATGCCGTGCTCTGCAAGGCGCGCCGCAAAGAGCCGCGTGGTCATGGTCGAGGCTGCCTTTGAGACACAATACTCTCCGCGCGCAATCGATACGGCGCGGGCGTTGCTCGATGTGATGTTGATGATGGAGCGATGAGCCGCGCCCGTATCGCTTGCGGAGACCATGTGCCTCGCTACCGCCTGGCTAAGGAAAAATACGGCGCGCGTATTCACCGCGATGCAGCGGTCGAAGCTCTCCGGCGTGACTTCGAGAAGATCGCCGCGCTTTTGCGCGGCAACGCCGGCATTATTGACGAGACAATCCAGACGTCCCCATCGCGCGAGGACCGAGGCAAGCAGCACAGCGTGAAAAGCGAGATTCGATACGTCACCCGGAACGAAAATGCATTCCACGCCGGCAGCAGCAATCTCCTCTGCTAATCCTTCCGCCCGGCGGGACGCTTCTTCGCCGGCAAGATCGTTGAGGGCGATGTGAAATCCGGAGCGGGCCAGTGCGAGAGCGCAGGCCCGGCCAATGCCCCGCACGGCTCCGGTGACGAGCGCAACCGGCCGCTGGTCTTCTGCCGGGAGAGACGGGGATTGAGAGTTGACGTTCATTCGTGTTATAACCAACTGGTTGGTTAGTATACGCCGCAAACTCCGCGGCCCGCAACCGAAATCATGAAGAGCCCCGCTCCACCCCGCAAACGAAACCCCGGCGAAAGCCGTCAGCGCATTCTCGATGCGGCGGCACGGCACTTCGGCGAAGCGGGATTCGACGGCGCACGCGTCGATGTGATCGCCCGCACGGCGCGCATCAACAAGCAGTTGCTGTATCACTACTTCGGGAACAAGGACGCGCTTTTCACGCATGTGCTGGAGCGGGCCTATCAGCAGTTGCGCGAGCAGGAGTCAGCCCTGAACCTCGACGGACTGCCGGCCGACGAGGCCATCCTCGCGCTCGTCAATTTCACGTGGAAGTTCTACCTGTCGCATCCCGACTTCATTCGGCTGCTGAACAGCGAAAACCAGATGCAGGCGCGGCATCTGAAGAGATCGCGCCGTATCGCGGCCATCAACGCCCAGCACCTGAAGATCTATCGCGCATTGATCGCGCGAGGGCAAAGAGAAAAGACGGTTCGCGGCGATCTCGACCCTCTGCAACTGAGCATCAATATCGCCTCGCTCGGGTTCTTTTACCTGATGAATCGTCACACGCTCTCCACCGTCTTCAAGAGCGATCTGAACTCGGAGCGGATGCGGCGCAAGCGGCTGGCGGTGATGCGCGATGTGATTGGGCGCTGGATCCGGGCGGACAGGAAGTAGCAGCGCAACTTCCCGGCATCCTCAACCGAGCCTGAGCCGAGAGATCCAGAGCGCACCCGCGTTGAGCGAGAATCTCTTTTTCACGTCCGTGCGTCAGCGCCTATTGACAGGGCTGGCGTTCTGGTTTACTTTGCAATGTAAAGTGATTTGGCGATGAACCATCTTGACAAGGCCATCGGCGACATTGGCAGTATTCGCATGCAGGTGGCGCGCAGCACCGAGTTTCGCGGCTATGGCCCGGCCACGCTGGCCGCCACGTCATTCTTTGCGGTAGCAGCAGGCGCGGGGCAGTCCGTGTGGCTGCCTGCCCCGGCCGCTCATGTCCCGGCATACCTGGCGATTTGGATTTCCACCGCCGCCGTCTCCGCCAGCCTGATCGGCGTGCAGATGCGGGCGCGCACCCATCGTGTTCACTCCGGCCTCGCCAGCGAGATGATTCACATGGCCGTGGAGCAGTTTTTGCCGTCGGCCGTCGCGGGCTTGCTGCTGACCTTCATCGTCGCGCGGTATATTCCCGCGGCGGTCTGGATGCTGCCAGGCCTGTGGCAACTGATCTACAGCCTGGGC
>JAJXUS010000007.1 GCA_021782675.1 Acidobacteriota bacterium | reverse complement strand
ATGGGCTCCGCGAGCTGACAATGCGCTCTGGATGCATCGCGGCCACTTGATCGACGGTCACCTGGTCGTTGCGGCGCACTTCAATCTCCGCGCCCAACTGCCCGAGAATCTGGACCAGGTTGTAGGTGAAGGAGTCGTAGTTGTCGAGGACAAAGATCATGCGGGGCTTGCCATCAGAATATCAAGCCTGCGGCCGATCCTGCGGAAGGCGCTCTGGCCTGCTGGCGCGCGCGCCGGTCTGGGGCCCTGCAGTAGAGTAAAAATTGAACACCCCGGCCGATGAACCGTCTCCTCCACGCGACGCGATGGACCGCGCTTTTATCGCTCGCCGTCCTGATGGCCCCTCGCAGTCTGGCCCAGCAGGCGGTGCCGAATCGGGTGCGCACTGAGCTGGCGAGTTGCCAGGTCGTTCCCGTCACCACGCTGCCCGGAAGTCATCAGTTTGGCAGTAACTTCCTGGAGACAGTCGCCACCGACCCGAAACCCAATGCCCACGATGCCAACACCGTATGGGCGCTGACGGCGGACATGAGCAGCGCGGTTCCCTACCCGAATCGCGCTTTATATCTCCTGCAATCCACCGATGGCGGCCTGACGTGGCGCACGCTGGCTCGCATCGGTCCCAGGTACTTTGACGCAAAGATTGGCGAGGGCCTGCGCAACGGGCTCGGCGTGGCACCAGGTGGCCGTGATTTTGTCGTCACCACGCAGGAGGGCGCGTTTCAAGTGATTCCGCGTGCGCACAGTGCCGCTCTCATCCGGCCCATTCCCGGCCCGCGCGTTCCGGCCTCGCCGCCCAGAATTCCCATCGCCAAGAGGCCGGGCCAGCCCGTGCGGGCCGGCGTCGTGAAGATCACAGCCGATGGCCGGCGCATGATCCTCGGCTATGGATATTTCGATCTGGAGCCGCAATTGATCGCATACCGCCGCGGCGCGGGCGGCCGTTGGGTGGAACAGGGTCCGCTGCCCCACCTGCCCACCGACCTCGATATCTTTTCGATGGAGTTTGATCAGCCGCACGCCGCGCGTCCGCGATCGCTCTACGTCGGCACCGGCGACCAGGCGTTCCGGCTCGATCTGCGCACACACCTTTGGCACGAAATTGACGGCGTCGGACCGGACTCAGCCATCCATTCGATGAGCACCGTCCATGGGCTGCATCTGGCCGCCTGCTGGGGCGTCTATAACCCGGTCAGCACAGATCAGGTGGCGCGCGTCAGACAGGCCAGCTTTCTGCTGCATCCGAACAAGGATCAGGCGGGCCCCAACATCCGTGCCTACAGCGTGGAGGTGGATCCGCTGCGGCCCAATCGCGAAGTGGTGACGACAATCACTGGCGTCTACACCAGCGCGGACGCCGGAAAGAGCTGGCGCCGCCTGCACGGTCTGCCGGAGACAGAGTTCCACACCTCGCACTTCAATCGCGACGGCAGCCTGATTTTGTCTGGCCTTGACGGCACATTCCTGGCCAACCCCTTCGCCAGCACCTGCGCACCACGGCTTATCGTGCGGCCCCGCTGACCGCCAAAACGGAAAGACAAGCGTCGGCGAGGTGGCCGGAACTACGTCTCGCGCGCCCGCTCAATCGCCCGCACCACGGCGCGCGCCTTATTCACGCTCTCCTCGAACTCGCGCTCCGGGACGGAGTCTGCGACGATGCCGGCGCCGGCCTGAATGTGCCCCTCGCGGCCACGCATCAGCAGGCTGCGGATGGCGATGCAGGAGTCGAAGTTGCCGGAGAAATCCGCGTAGAAAATGCTCCCGCCATACACCCCGCGGCGCGCCGGTTCCAGCTCTTCGATAATCTCCATCGCCCGGACTTTGGGAGCGCCGGTCAGAGTGCCTGCCGGGAAGCAGGCGCGGAACGCGTCCACGGCCGATAACCCCTCACGCAGCGTGCCTTCAAGCGCAGTCACCAGGTGCATGACGTGCGAGTAGCGCTCGACGACCATCAGGTCCTTCACCTGGACTGTGCCGTATTCGCTGACGCGCCCCACATCGTTGCGGCCCAGATCCACCAGCATGATGTGTTCGGCGACTTCCTTTTCATCCGCGCGCAATTCGATCTCAATCTCGCGATCCATCGCCTCGGTCTCGCCGCGCGGACGCGTGCCGGCAATGGGCCGGTACTCCACCTTGCGGCCATGGACGCGCACCAGCAGCTCTGGCGAGGAGCCGGCGATGTGCGTATCGCCCGGACGCCGCAATCCCATCCGCAAAAAGTACATGTATGGCGACGGATTCACGACGCGCAGTGCGCGATAGATGGAAAACGGATCGGCGCCCGGCTCCACGTCAAACCGCTGCGACAGAACCGTCTGAAAGACATCGCCAGCCGCAATGTACTCGCGGATCCGCTGCACGGCGGCAAGAAAATCCTGCTTGCGGGTGCGCGCCTTGAGCCGGAGTTTCCCGTGCGCGGCGTGGCGCGCCGGCTTCGGCAGTGGCTTGGCCAGGCGGCGCTGCAAATCGGCGATGCGGCGTACGGCATCGGCATAGGCCGCCTGCGGACGCTTGCGCTGCAGATCGGCCGTGGCAATCAGCAGCAGCTCCTGCCGCACGTGATCGAAGGCGAGCACGGTGTCAAAAAACATCAGGCATGCATCGGGCATGCCCAGCTCGTCTTTGGATACCTCCGGCAGCTTCTCCATTAGCCGCACGGCATCGTAGGAAAAAAATCCTACAGCGCCGGCCGTGAAAGGCGGCAACCCTGGTACCCGAGCCGGGGAATGGCCCGCCAGCGAGTCACGCAGCAGCTCAAAGATGTCGCCCTCACTCGATTCGATATGGGGGCCCATGTACGTGGTGATCTGCTGCCCGTGCGCAATGATCTTTTTGTACGGGCGGATGCCCATGAAGGTGTAGCGGCCAACGTTCTCTCCGCCTTCGACGGACTCCAGCAGAAAGGCCTCCGGTTCAGCCAGCGCCACGCGCAGGAAGGCAGAAACCGGCGTCTCCAGGTCTGCCGTCCAGCGGGCGACGACGGGCACCAGATCGTGGGAGCGGGCCAGGCGCTGAAAGTCTGCCCTGGACGGCGTGAGGTTGGAGGTTTTCGCCATCGGTCAACGCCATCCTACACGGACGGTCAGCAGAATGGATTCAAAAACGCAGCAAACGAACCAATCTCTGGACGCCTTTGCCCGCGGGAATTGCCGGAGGTCCGTTGCCCGGCCTATACTCCGAAGGTTTGGCCTAAATGCCGGCGCGGGTGACACACCGTACGACCCGCCATGCCGGTTGAAATTTGTGGAGATCCCCATGAGCACTATCGCGCTCGACAAGGAAATGAATCCCTGGGAAGCCCAGGCTGCCCGCTTTGAGTTCGCTGCCCGCAAACTGAACCTGGACGAAGGTCTCTGGAAGGTCCTGAGCTCCCCCAATCGCGAAATCATCGTGCACTTTCCCGTGGCGATGGACAACGGGCGGGTGGAGCTGTTTACGGGCTACCGCGTCCATCACTCGATGGCGCGCGGTCCCGGAAAGGGCGGGATTCGCTACTCACCGGATGTTTCGCTGGATGAAGTACGCGCGCTGGCAAGCTGGATGACGTGGAAGTGCGCGGTCGTCAATATTCCGTTCGGTGGGGCCAAGGGTGGCGTAATCTGCGACCCGCGTAAGCTGTCGCAGGGCGAACTGGAGCGTATCACGCGGCGCTACACCTCGGAACTGATCGAGTTTCTAGGGCCGGAAAAAGACGTCCCCGCTCCTGACATGAATACCAATGAGCAGACGATGGCGTGGATCATGGACACGTTCTCCATGCATCAGCGCCAGACCGTCACCGCCGTCGTGACGGGTAAGCCGATCGCGATCGGCGGCTCCGCCGGGCGTCGCCAGGCCACGGGCCGCGGCGTCCGCGTGGTTTGCATGGAGGCATTGCGCCAGCTCAACATGCCCATCGCCGGCTGCCGCATCATCGTTCAGGGTTTCGGCAATGTGGGCTCCAACGCCGCGCAACTGTTGATGGAGGCTGGCGCGCGTATCATCGGCATCGCCGAGTATGACGGCGGTCTCTACAACGCCAACGGCATCGACATCGCCAGTCTGGTGGAATATCGCCATCGGAACAGCTCCATCGTCGGCTTCCGCGGCGCGGATGCGGTAAACTCCGCCGACCTGCTGCTGCAGCCGTGCGATGTTCTCATCCCGGCTGCAACGGAAAACGTCATCACCAGCCGCAATGCCGGCAAGGTGCAGGCCAGGATCGTGGTCGAAGGCGCGAATGGTCCCACCACCGCGGTGGCCGACGAAATTCTCGCTGAAAAGGGTGTCTTCATTGTTCCCGACATTCTGGCCAACGCCGGTGGCGTGACGGCTTCTTATTTTGAATGGGTGCAGGATCGCCAGGGCTATTTCTGGAAGGAAGAGGTCGTAAACGAGCGGCTGGACGAGATTCTCAAGGCAAGCTTTGAAGAGGTCGTCCGCTACTCCCAGACCCATGGCGTGAACAACCGCATCGCGGCGTACATGCTGGCCATTGACCGGGTTGCCGGCGTGATCCGGCAGCGCGGCTTCTATGCCTAAGCGTATTTCTCCATTGCTGTAAAATGCACGTGCAGCACCGAATGTCATTCTGAGTGTGGCCAAGGACTCCTGTATCGCAGAGGAAAGCCAATGCACGGATTCTTCGCTTCGCTCAGAATGACGAACCGAACTCTACAGCCTCGGACGGCTGCCGGCTTCTTCTTGCGACGATCTGGCTATGCGTGCGAGTGTGATTCGTAGCACTTCAGAACATCTGTCTGGCTGACGACACCTTCCAGCAAACCGGACATTGCGCGGTTGACCACCGGGATCAACGGCCAGCGATGAAAGTGCGCCAGCGTCTCGTTCAACGGAAGGTCTGGATAGAGAACGGGAACGCGGTCTTCCGGCAGCAGGGGCTCAATTGGCTTGTCCGTGGCCTCGGCAGTCTGCGCCACTTTTTCCAGGTCCGCAGCAGAGATCACGTACCAACGATTCCCCACACAGCGGATGAGCGCAAATGCTTCTTTCTCCTCACGAACCGCCGCAAGAATTTTTCCGGGCGTGTCGGTTCCGATGAAGGACTGACCGGGCAGCGGCTGCAAAGCATCTTCAATGCGCAGCGTGGTCTCTTCGCGGACCTCCTCCATCGAGGGCAGCGCCAGCCCATCCTGCAGCGTGAGCGCCTCGAAGATCGGCACCGGCTGCAGACTGCGGGCGATCAGGTACGCAATCGTATTTGCCAGAATGACCGGCAGAACAATGGAGTAGTTCCCGCTGACCTCAAACACCATGAAGACGCTGGTGAGCGGCACGCGCAGGAACGCCGCAAACAGAACGCCCATACCAACCAGCGCGTAAGAGCCCACAGAGCCGGTCAGATGGGGAAACAGAATCTTCTCCACACTTCCGACGGAGGCGCCCAACATGGCTCCGATGAAGAGAGTGGGAGCGAACATTCCGCCGGGGGTGCCGCTCGAAAACGAAATTGTCGTCGCAAGAATCTTAAGAACGGCCATCGCCAGCAGGGCATGCCAAAGAAACTCTCCGTGCATGGCGTGGTCGATGGTCTCGTAGCCCGCGCCCATTACCTGAGAAAACCCGAAGAAGCCAATGGCGCCCACCATCAGGCCAGCGACCGCTGGCTGAAAAACCTGCGCCCACGGCGACATGCTGCGCAGCCAGGGGCGCAGCACGGCGAGCAGCCGGGAGAACAGCACGGCAGCCAGACCACCCACCACTCCCAGCACCGCGTAGGCCAGCAGTTCCCGGTTGTCCCGCAGCGTGACCGGCGGAATGTGGAACATGGGCTGCGGCCCCCAGAAGGCGCGCGCGACCACGACGCTCGAGATTGCTGCCAGAACGACCGAGCCGAGAACAGCCGCGGTCCAGGCGCCGATGACCTCCTCGATGACGAAGAGAATCGCCGAGATGGGAGCGTTAAAGGCCGCCGCAAGTCCAGCCGCTGCGCCCACCGGAGCGAACAGACGCAGCCGCTCGCGCGACAGGTGCAGCTTTCGTCCGATCAGGGATGCGACACCAGCGCCGATCTGGAGCGAGGGGTCTTCTGGCCCCAGGGACTGTCCGGAGCCGATGGCCAAAGCGGAGGTGATGAACTTGCCGATCATCGTCCGCGCCGAAATATAGCCGTTGTAGATGTACAGCGCGGCCTTCGTCTGGTTGATGCCGCTGCCGCGCGCCTGCGGGAAGAAGTAACGCACCAGGAGGCCAATCAACAGGCCGATGATCATCGGCGCGACGATCAGCCGGTACTGTCCGGCATGTGGCACCGAGCCGAGCAGCAAAACCTTCAGCCACTCGATGGAGATACGAAAGCAGACGACCAGCAGGCCGGAGACGCAGCCGATGAAGATGGACAATACCAGGAAGAGCCGGTCGCCGCGCGTCGGCGCGATGCGGTTGATCTCGCTATCGCTCAACTCGCCGCCGCGTGGGGCGGCGGAGAGTGGAAGAGGCGCGGATACAGCTTTTTGCGGAACTTGTGGGACGGTCGTGCTCATTCGGTCTTGTCCGGGGTGGTGGCGAGTTGGAGCAGCAGCGCGTTATTGCCCGTCGGGCTGCCGCACAGCCGCGCCGTCAGTTGCTCAGTCTGGTCCACCCAGTTCATCAGCGCGGTCTGCCCGGTCGAATCACTGGCCAAATCCGCAGGCTTGACCGCGGCCATCTGCTGCCAGGATTCGTTGAGCTGGGCCAGCGATGCCGCATCGGCCGGAGCCAGTGCCGGCGTGGCCGTCGCATTGCTGGGCGGACTCGGGTTCAACTTTTTCATGCACGCGGCCAGGCGATCGTGGGCGATCTGCGCGTCCGCACGAATGCGTGCCGCGTGCTGTGCAGGGGGCAATCCATAAAACGGAATCAGGACCATCAGGTTCTGCAAGTGCGTGAGCTGATCGGTGGCCGTGCGAAGGTCGGCGTCCGGCACCAGATTTCGATGAGCCCGCGCGCGGGCCATATAGAGTTCCAGCGCCTGTGCAGCGCGTTTGTACTGGCCCACCGATTCGGCCACATTCGCCTCCTCCCGCAGGGCACGCATGCGAAGCCCCGGCGTGGCGGCGGGGTTCCGCTCAATGCGCCTGTAGGTGGTCAGAGCATCCGTGTCATCGCCTGCCTGGTGCAGCAGCGCGGCCACCTCCATCAGTTCCAGAGGATGATCGAGCGAGTTGCCCTCCGCTGTCAGCAGATCACCCTGGGCCTCGGTGTTGCGGTTGAGAGAGATCAGATATCTCGCCAGCTCCAGCCGTATCTTGAACCTCTCTTCCGCGCCCATCCCGTGCCACAGCCCGGTAAGCGCCGCGCGGTAGAACGCGATCGCCTGATTGGGGTTTTTGCGCTTGATCGCGAGGCGGGCGAGTTGCAGATTCAGGTAGCCATCGCCAGGCTGCGCATCGTGCAACGCGGAAAAGTACGTGTAAGCCTCTTCGGTGCGGTTGGCCCCAGCCAGGGCCTCCGCCAGGGCAAGCTGATACTGCGGATTGGCAGCGGACAGCGCCAGGGCGGACCGGAAATCCTCAACCGCGAACTGCGGCTTTCCGGCGGACATCGCCCGCTCCCCGCGCGCGTACCAGCGCCGCTCCAGCACCCGCCGATGCTGGCTAAATGACTGAAAAAAGAAGTAGGTGAGGACGGCGATCAGGATGGTGATCGCGGTCAATACGAACAGCGCCAGCGTGTCCTGCAAAATCAACCGGCGGCGCTCCATCCGTTCAACCGCTGTTAAAGGTGAGCGATGTACATTGCGGGTTGGGGTTACTGTGGAGGACATCCCTGCTTTCTTTTATAGCGCTTTTGGCGGGAACACCGGCGAAGAGGTGTGACATTTCGAAGCATCCGGAGTCTAAACGGCAGCATCTCCTTGGGTGCAGCGGCCACGCCTCACTGAAAGTCCGGCGCGGTCCGTGGGCCGTTGCGTACGGCCCGGCGCGCTGCCGGTATGAGTACGCTAAAATTAAATGCAAGTGACGAATGAACGGAAACCTCACAACAACTGAACCTGCTGCCACGCGGACCCGGTCGTTAGGGTATTGGGGTGGATTTACAGTGTTTTTGTTCGTTGTGGTGTTGGCATTGTTTACCTGGGTCGTGCAGAGGCGCGTGGCCCAATATGAGTCGCTCCAGCAGGAGGGCGGCCACCACCTGACGGCGACGAAAGTATGCCTGACCGATCGAATGGGTGCAACCAGCGCGCTTCTGCCGGCGGTCCCCACGCTGGCAGGTCTTCTGCTGCTGCTCGTCCCGCTGTTTGGCATCAATCTGTGGGATCCTCCGGTGCCTGCTCCCAGCAGCACCCGGACGGGCAGTCACCACCCCTTGGCGACCGTTCGAAGGCTTTTGCCGCATCTCTTTTGTCTTCCACCCCCCTCTTTGTCCTTCGCCCGTTAGCGGCAATCTCTGCTGTTCCCGGCAGAACTGTATCCCCGAAACCATCTGTTTCACCTGCAGCCCGCAGGAATCTGGCCAGGCCGGAAGTCTTGGGGTCCGGCACTGAGGTTCGTGTACACAATGAGTTTTTCTAAACGCACCTGGATCATTCTGGCCGTCGTCGTGGCGGTTCTCTGTGCCTTGTGGCTCATGCACGGCCGGCGCGACGCGTCCAACAATGCCGCGCAGACTTCGGCCAATGAGGCGCCTACCGCTGCTGTGGCGACGGTCATGCGCGCTCCCGCTGAAAGCTCGATCACCATTCCCGGCGTCTTTACGGCCTATCAGGACATCCTGGTACACGCCCGGGTCTCCGGATATATCAAGGATATCTTCGTGGATATCGGCGATAAAGTTCATACCGGCGAGGTTTTAGCGATCCTCGATATTCCTGAACTGAACGCGCAGGTGGACTCCGCCAAGGCAGCGTTGGTCCGCGATCAGGCAGAGGTTCGCCGCACCCGGAATGACGTGCTGCGGACGCAGGCTTTGCATGCCGCCATCCATGCAGAATATGTCCGCCTGAAGCACGCCGCCGCCGTACAACCCGGCCTCATCGCGCAGCAGGAACTGGATGACGCGCAGGCCAAAGACCTCTCGTCGGAAGCCCAGATTGACGCCGCCAAATCCGCACTGGCGGCCGCTCAGGGCCACGTCGGACAGGATCGAGCCGACCTGACCCGCTACGAGGCATCGCAGGCGTACTCCTACGTGCGCGCGCCTTTCAATGGCGTCGTCACTTACCGCTACGCCGATACCGGGGCGCTGATCGCCGCCGGGACCGATGAAACCAAGAATGCGATGCCCATCGTCCGGCTGGCGCAGAGCGACCTGCTTCGTCTGCGCATGCCGGTTCCGGAAGAGGATGCCAGCTATATGCACGTCGGCGGTCCGGCGGTCGTGCAGGTGCAGGCGACCGGAGAGATCATCCATACCAAAATCGTCCGCTTCACGCGGTCGATGGACTCCGCCACTCGCACGATGCTGACGGAAGTCGATATTCCGAACCCGGACCTGCACCTCGATCCGGGGATGTACGCCAACACGACGTTTCCTCTCAAGACGGATAAGGACGCGATGGTCATCCCGATCAATGGAATTGTCGAGGGCGATCAGCCTTATGTACTGATGGTGAACAGCAATAACGTCGTCGTGAAGCGCCCGGTGGTGCTGGGAATTCAAGGGGCGAACTTCTACCAGGTGGTCAGCGGCGTCTCGCTGGGCGACCGCGTCATCGTCGGCAACCAGGCGAATTACGAGCCAGGACAGAAAGTCACCCCCAGCCCCGTCGATCTGAATCTGGCGACCTTCCGGCAGACATCCACCACGGAGGTCGGGACCGGCCAGAACGGTGGCCGGCCGGCAGCCGACGCTCGGGGCACCGCACAGACTCCACCTTCCCGGCGCATGCGGAAGCGGGCTGAGCACGAGGGGGTACGCCACTAGTGGGCACGACTGGCGACGCTGTACCCCTGCACCGGCGCAGCGGAAGCGTGCAGTTTGCTTCCGGCAAACATCCCCGCGATCGTCGGGCGGTTGCATCGGACTTGCCGCTCACCCTGCTTCCCGGGTAGTGGCGACGTAGTTCATCGATTGCCGCGCTTTCGCCTCTGGTGGGCAAAGCGCGCGGAGCAGATCCTGCTCGAAGAGGTTATCAATGTCATCGTTCGCAATTCGATATCCGTTCTTTATCCTGATGGCCTGTCTGGGCGTCGTGGTGATTGGGACGGTGAATCTGCTGAGCATGCCGGTGGATTTATTCCCGGCCGTAAAGATCCCCGTCGTGGTCGTGGCCACGTTCTACTCCGGAATGCCGCCGCAGCAGATTGAAGCGGACATTACGGACACCTTTGAGCGCTTCTTCACGCTCGGCAGCGGTATTGATCACATTGAGTCCCGGTCGATGACTGGAGTCAGCCTGATCAAGGTGTACTTCCACCCGGGCACGGACCCGAATGCCGATGTCAGCAACATCTCCAACCTGGCCATGGCTGACCTTCGGCGTCTGCCACCCGGCACGCTGCCGCCAGTCGTTTTGTCGTTCGACGCCTCCAATCTGCCCGTGTGTCTGATCACTGTCGAAGGCAAGGGACTCAACCAGACGCAGCTTAAGGATTACGCACAATTCGAAATTCGCGATCAGGTGGCCAGCGTCAAGGGCGCCTCCGTGCCGCAGCCCTACGGTGGCACCTATCGCCAGGTGATGGTGTACGTCGATCCGCTCAAGCTGCAGGCGACCGGGCTGAGCATCAACGACGTTTACAAGGCGGTCAACGACTCCAACCTGATCCTGCCGGCCGGAGATGTTCGCATCGGACCGAAGGACTACAACATCTACGCCAACAGTCAGGTGCTGCGGCCGTCCGATGCCAACCAGATTCCGCTCAAAGCCGAGGGCAACTCGGTCGTTCTCGTGGGCGACGTGGGCCACGCGGAAGACGGCGGCCAACTGCAATATAACGTGGTGCGCGTGGACGGTGAGCGGTCCGTCTATCTGCCCATCTTCAAGCAGGGCGGCGGAAGCAACACCATCACGATCGTCAACGGCATTCGCCGGCGTGTGAAGCACCTGCTGGACGTTCCCCCGCAGTTGAAGGCGAAAGTTGTCTTCGATCAATCCGTCTTCGTAAAAATCGCCGTCGACAACGTCATCCGCGAAGGCGGAATTGGTCTGTTGCTGACAGCCATCATGATCCTGCTGTTTCTCGGCAACCTGCGGGCAACTGTCGCTGTCATGCTGTCGATCCCAATTTCGACGCTGACCGCTTTTCTTCTGCTAAATGGCCTGGGTGGGACCATCAACACGATGGTGCTGGGCGGCCTGGCGCTGGCCTTGTCGCGTCTGATCGACAACTCCGTCGTCGTGCTGGAGAACATCTTCCGGCATATGGAGATGGGTGAGGAGCCCATGGTAGCCGCCGAGCAGGGCGGTAAAGAGGTGCAACTCGCCGTGCTGGCCGCGACGGTCTCCACCTCCATCGTGTTCTTTCCCGTCGTGCTGCTGACGGGTGTCAGCAAATATCTGTTCACCGCGCTCGCTCTGGGCGTTGTGCTCGCCATGGCCGCTTCCTACGTGGTCGCGATGACCGTCGTCCCGCTCTTCTGCGCCAAATTCATCACGGTCGAGGGACATTCCGGTTCGCACGAGGCGCATGAGGCGCATGACGTGACCGCGGAGCCTGCCGAACTCGATATCGAACACCGCCAGGCCAAAGCCGAAGCAAACCACCGCAAGCTTTCACCCTTTCAACTGGTGGTGGCCCGGTTCAACCAGGGCTTTATGTTCGTGCAGTCGAAGTACGACAATGCGATCCAGACCTGCCTGGATCGGCCAGTTCTTACCACCATTGCCTTCACACTTTTTGTCGTCATCAGCCTCTCGCTTTATCCGTTTCTCAATCTCGCGTTTTTCCCGCGCACGGATCCCGGCCAGTTTGTGATCAACTTCAAGGCACCTGCCGGAACTCGGCTTGAACTTACGGACCATTACGCCTCGCGCATTGAGAACATCATCCGTCAGGAAGTGCCGCCAGCCGATCTGAACATGATCGTTTCAAACATCGGCGTCTACCCGGATCTCTCGGCCATCTACACGACCAACACCGCAATGGATAACGGTTTTGTGCAGGTGAGTCTCAAAGAAGATCACCAGCTCAGCAGTTTCGCATATATGGCGCGGGTCCGTCGGCGTCTTCGGCAGGAGATGCCGGAGGTTCAAACGTTCTTCCAGACCGGCGGACTGGTGGACTCGGTCGTCAACCAGGGCAAGCCGGCGCCCTTCGATATCCGCGTGGGCACCATGAATTTGCAAACGGGATATGACATCGCCGAACAGATCGCCACAAAGGCGCGGGCACTGCATAGGGTCAGCGATGTGCTGATTCCCCAGAACATCGACTATCCCGGACTGCAGTTGAATGTGAACCGGGTGGAGGCCGCCTATCAGGGGCTGACGGAGAAGAACGTCGTCGATGGCGTCATCACGGCGCTTACGTCCAACGGCCAGATCGCTCCCAGTTACTGGATTGATCCGAAATCGGGCAACAACTACATGCTGACCGTGCAGTACTACGACAGCCAGATTCAGACGCTGACGGATTTTGAGCAGATTCCCCTGCGGTCTCACCGCATGGTTACACATCTGCCCAGAGGCAGTTCCGAGGTCACGGGGCTGGCCGTCGCTCCCCACGATCAGGTCATTCCGCTCTCTTCGGTCGCCACCGTGAAGTACATCAATACGCCCACGGTGGTGGACCACTATCAGTTACGGCGCGTGTTTGACGTCTACATCATGCCGCGGACCGAGGACCTGGCACGCGTCGGCACGCAGATCGATAGGATCGTCAATCAGATTCATCCTCCGCACGGCACGGTCATAACGATCGCCGGTTCAGTGAACGACATGCACGAAGCTTTCCGAAGCTTCGCGATCGGCCTCGTGCTCTCCGTCATCCTCGTCTACCTCATCCTGATGGCCCAGTTCACGTCGTTCTCTGACCCGTTTGTGATTCTGCTCGCGGTGCCGCCGGGAATGTCGGGCGTCCTGCTGTTCCTGCTGGTCACCGGAACTTCGCTGAACATTATGTCTCTGATGGGCATGCTGATGATGACTGGAATCGTCGTATCTGACAGTATTCTCATCGTCGATTTCATCGGCATTCAACGAGCGGAAGGAAAGCCCCTGAAGCTGGCGATCAACGAGGCCTGCCGCGTCCGCCTGCGGCCGATTGCGATGACCACGCTGGCCACCGCTCTGGGTCTGATTCCGATGGCGCTGGGTTTGGAAGCAGGCAGCGAGCAATACGCCCCGCTGGCACGCGCCATTCTTGGTGGCTTGACGGTTTCAGGCGTCGTCACCGTCTTCCTGGTGCCAACGGTTTACTTCCTGATTCATCGCAACCATGACCACGGCTCAGAGGATCGGCCGGCAATGGCAACGGAGGTGCGTGCTTGAACCCTTCAAAAACTTTCCTTCTGCTCTGTGCAGGGCTCTACGTCTTCCCGCCTGCTCCCTTGCGGGCGCAGCAGCTCGTCAATGCGCCGTCAACGGTCATGCTGGCGGGCAATCTGCAGCAGGACCAGCAGCAGCCCGCAACGGGAACCGTGACGTTTCAGGCAGGGGCCGTTCCCTTGCCGAGCGACAAAACCCTGCGCAAAAGCAGCGAAGCCAAATGGAATGGCACCGTCCCGGAGCGGCTGACCGTCGAGGACGCGGAAAAAATCGCCATCCAGAACAACCCCAGAATCCGGGTTAGCCAGTTGCTTGCCCGGGCGCAGCACCAGGTGTATCGCGAGACACGGTCGGCGTACCTTCCAACCTTCGACATCGGCGCCGTGGCCGCCCGCGCTGACAGCGGCAGCCGCTTTACGATTGACGGTCTGCGCTCGGCACGCCTGCTGTCGCACGTCGGCGGCGGCGTGGATTTCCACCAGTTGCTTTTCGATTTCTGGCACACGTCGAATCTGATTTCCTCCTCGA
>JAJXUS010000006.1 GCA_021782675.1 Acidobacteriota bacterium | reverse complement strand
CAACAAACTCCGGCAGGTTGGCGTACGGGCCATTCGCCAGCCATGCCTTCACACGATCGTCCCCGGCGTTGTAGGCTGCCAGCGCATACTCGGGCTGACCGTGGAACTCCTGCATCAGGCTGGCAAAGTAGGCGGTGCCCAGCTTGAGATTCACGTTGGGGTTCAGCAGATACTCCGTGCGGAACGGACGCACGCGCTGCTGCCGCGCCTGCGCGCGACCCACACTGGGCAGTAACTGCATCAGACCCCAGGCGTTGGCGTAGGAGATCTCGTCCGGATTGAACTCCGACTCCTGACGAATGAGCGAGGCGACCAGGTAGGGATCCAGGCCCTGCGCCGAAGCGTCCTGCTGCAGGGTGGGCCAGTAGGGTTGCGGGAACAGCATGTTCCAGTAGCTGCGCGGCATGGTATCGAGTGGCCGCGCAAAATACGACTGCACTTCGCGGTTGAGCACCCGGAGTCCGCGCCCGCTTTCGCCATAGGACCTATAGAGCTGCGCCTCGGCGTAGGCGCGCCAGTCCGTGCTGTCGGGGGCGGCGCTCATCTCCGGCGCAATGTACTGATTGAGCCCGGCGTTGGCCAGCAGTTGCGCGCGCTCCACATGCACGCTGTCCTGCGGAACGTCCTGCGTGTACTCCTGAACCGGCGGCGCGCTGATGCGACTGAGCGCAGGCGCGGGATCGGGCGTCACCGGCCCCAGCGCGCGCAGGCGCTGTTCGGCAAGCGTGGCGTAGTAGTAATGGCAGAACGCGCTGACAATTTTGCCGTAGTAGGCGGACGCGGCGGCGGGGTTGTTTTCTACTTCCTGATAGACGACGCCGCGCCAGTAGAGAGCGGCAGCGACCAAAGCGCTGCCGGGATATCGCGCAATCTGCGCATCGAAAAGCCGGGCAGCGGCGGCTTTGTCTCCGGTGCGATAGGTGAGCCAGGCAGCCCGCCAATGCGCCATGGGCGCCAGCGCACTGTGAGGAAAGTCTGTCGCCAGCTGGCTGTAATAGCGCACCGCCGTCGGCAGATCGTTGGCAAGCATGGCCATGTTGCCGGCGGAGAGGAGCGCTTCTTCCGTCCATCCGCTTGAGGGAAAGCGCTGCGTCATCTGATCGACGACGGCCTGCACGCCGGAGCTATCCTTGCGGTCGCGCGCGGCCTCCATGGTGAGGTACAGGCGGATGGCTCCGGCCTCATCGGCGGCATCGGACAACCGCGCCAGACGACGGGTATCCACATGGCGCTGCACATGAAACAAGGCCACCGCGGCACGGGCGCGCAACAGATTCGCCTCGGCAGCATTGCCCGCGTCCGCTGCGGCGCTGGCGAGCGAATCATACTCTGTCGCGGCCAGTGCATAGCGGCCCGCCGCGTACATGTGCTCCGCGTGGCGCACCCGCTGCTCCAGCGTAAAGGGCTGGGTAAACCCCAGGGTGTGCAACTGCGCGACCGCCGTCGGCGCGTCCGGGCTCAGCGGGTAGTCGAGATAGAGCTGCGTGTAGAGCCGGCGGGCCCCGGCAGCGTCCCCGGCAAGCTGACGGGCGCGGCCTTCGGTAAAGATGTAGTCCGCGGAGTTGTCCAGGCCGGATGCGTTGGTGAAGTCATGCAGGGCGGACTGCGGATCGCCCTCGCCAAGATGGATTTTCGCCAGCAGCAGGCTGGCATGCTCGATAAGGATGCTGTCTGGATGACGCGCGGCAAAGTTCCGCACCAGATCGCTGGCCGCAGGGTATTGTTGCGCGGCAAACAGTGCCTTGGCGCCCAGGTAGTCGGCGTAATCCGCCAGCGCATCGCCGGATTTGGCAGAGTGCTGGAAGCTGGCGGCAGCTTGCGGAAATTTTCCATCCAGCAGATACGCCTGCCCAAGCGCCAGATACGCTGCGGCCGCGGCTTCGCCGGTGTGCGTCTGGGCATAACGCTCGACGCCAGCGTAGGCCTGCGGGGTACGCTGCAACATCAACTGCTGCGCCATCGGACGCAGCTCCGAAGATGCGATAAAGGCGTGGTGCAACTGGTGCGCCCGCGCCAACTGGCGGGCGGTCACCTTGCGCGGCCTGCGCCGGCTGCGGACACGTCCGCGGTGGGCAGCCTGTGTGTGGTGGTGCGTGGAACGCGCGCGGCGGCGCTGATGGTGTGTGGTTCTCGCCGCAGGGTGCGTGGTATTCTGCGCCATCAAGCCGGCCCCGCATAGCAGCACGACGAGCAAGACGGCCAATGGGAGATGAGCGCTCCGGGGTCGCGGAAAGGCGGCCATCCGGCGCAGAAGCCGACGGCCGGCAGAATGCCAGGCTGTGCGAAGCATATGACTAAAACTTTATTCGTACTCGGGCGAACTGCAAAGATGCCGGCGGGCCCGCTGAAGCTGGATGGGTAACGGGCTGTCGATTTGTCCGCACCCTTTGCTGCGGGCTACCATCAAAAGAACTGCTGAAGAGGCGGGAGAGGTTTTCCCGCGATGCGGCAGCCGGAAAGGCCGCACTCACCCATGCCTACTGCCGTGAACACAGAGGAAGAGCCGCAGGTTCACCCGGACCTGGAGCTGGTCGCACGGGTCAAGACCGGCGACCTGGCAGCGTTCGAGAAGCTGATGCGCCAGTATGAGCGTCAGATTTTTCGCATTTCGCTGCAGATTACACAAAACCGGGAAGATGCCGAAGACATTGTTCAGGACACATTCTTTAAGGCATTCCAGAAGATTGACCAGTTCCAGGGAAACTCCAAGTTCTACACCTGGCTGGTGCGCATTGCCGTCAATGAGTCGCTGATGCGCCTACGCAAACGCAAAGCGCAGAAGACCGTCTCGATGGATGAAGAGATTCAGACGGACGAAGGATCCATTCCCCGCGACTTTGCCGACTGGATGCCAAACCCGGAGCAGAACTACAACCAGGCAGAGCTGGCCGAGATTCTCCGGCGGACGATTCAAGGTCTGCCGCCAGGGTTCCGCACTGTTTTTGTCCTGCGCGACATCGATGGGCTATCGACGGAAGAGACGGCCCAGGCCCTTAAGCTCAGCGTGCCGGCGGTGAAGAGCCGCCTGCTGCGGGCCCGACTGCAACTGCGCGAGCGGTTGAGCCGCTACTTCCGTGTCCCTTCAGGAGAACTGGCGTGAACTGCACAGAATTTTTAGCCAATCTGACCGACTACTTCGACGCGCAGACTGCTACAGCATTGCGCAGTGAGCTGGAACAGCATATGGCGGGCTGCGAACACTGCACCGTCACGCTGAATACGACGCGGCAGACCATCGAAATCTACCGCAACAAGGAGCTGTTCGAGCTGCCGGAGTCGATCCACGAACGGCTGCGGCAGGCGGTCCTGTCGAAGTGCGCCGCCAAAATGAAGCGGCAAAAACTCAAACAGTCCTGATATTCTTTCGACCGGATCCACGTTTCCGGCCTTCACTCCCTAGCTGATCCCCCCTCCAGGGTATTGCCGGTCACTGACCGCGCGGCGCAGCTTCGCTGCCATTACCTTTCCAGGGAGGAACAACCAATGTCCGCAACATCCAGCCAGACTCCGCTTACTCCTGAACGCATCCTGCAGATGGCCTGGGGCTACGCACCGCCTCTCGCGATTGAGGCTGCGATCCGCCTGGGCGTCTTTGACGCACTCGACGGTCTCCCAAAAACTGCCGAAGGGATTGCGGCAGATACGCACAGTTCGCTGCGCGGCATCACTGCCCTCCTGAACCTTCAGGTTGGGCTAGGCCTGCTGAAAAAGACTGCGGACGGCCGCTATGCCCTCACGCCTGAGAGCGAGACCTTCCTCGTCAGCAGCAAGCCCGGCTTCCATGGCGGCATGTTTCGCCATATGAGCAGCCAACTGATGCCGCAGTGGCTGCACCTGACGGAGGTAGTGCGGACCGGAAAGCCGGCAACCACTGTCAACGATCCATCCGACGGCAGCGAGTTTTTCATCAAGTTCGTGGAAGATATCTTTCCCATGAGCTATCCGTCGGCACGCCTTCTGGCCGAGCATCTGGGTACGGACAATGTCGCGACGCCGATTTCTGTGCTTGACCTGGCGGCCGGCTCCGGCGTCTGGGGGATTGCGCTCGCGCAAAAATCACCGAACGTCTCGGTGCGGGCTGTTGACTGGCCGCGGGTGCTGGACGTGACACGCCGCGTTGTGCAGCGGTCCGGTCTCTCCGACCGCTATACCTTTGCTGCCGGCGATCTGTCGGATGCGGATTTCGGAGCCGGGCACCAGATTGCGACGCTGGGCCACATTCTTCACTCCGAAGGGGAGACGAGAAGCCGCGCCCTGCTGCAAAAGACGTTCCAGGCGCTTGCTCCGGGTGGGACGATTGCGATTGCGGAATTTCTGGTGAACGAAGACCGCACCGCGCCGACGGGCAGCCTGATCTTCGCCCTGAATATGCTGGTGAATACTACCGACGGCAATACGTATTCGTTTGATGAGATAAAGCGCTGGCTAGAGGATGCCGGATTTGTGCAGGCTCGTCTGCTGCCGGCGGCAGGGCCCTCGCCGCTGATTCTTGCCAATCGGCCGCAATAATAGTAGGCGCTGGTCCGGGGTGCAGCGAAAGACAGCAAGCGAAAGACCTTCGAAATTGCCAGCGACCTCTTGGCCGTCATCCCGAGCGAAGCGAAGGATCCGGGTACTACCAGTGGGATTACAAATACAGAGGTGCTTCGCTGCGCTTAGGATGACTCACACTAGACCGCACACAATGCGCACCACGAGACAAAGTGCGCTGGCGGGGAGATGCGGAGGATTTGTCTGACGTTCTCAGACGGACATGCGCGTCATCCGCTCGCGCAGCTCTTCCGGCAGACGTTCCTGCAGCGCACGCGCCTGCTGGCTCAGATAGCTGGGCGCGGGGGTGGCGATGGCGACCAGAATCCACGCAAACAGCGAGACCAGCAGCCCCAAGATGGCAACGCGGCCGAGACTCACGCCGAGCGAAACCTGCCGTAACTGCAGGTTGAGAATCACCCAGTCGCGCAGCGGCTCGATGCGATGCAGCACCAGCAGCGCGGCGAAGAATGTGATGATGGCGGCGCTTGAGAAGGCGATCAGCAGCAGATCGACACTGCGGTGGATGCGCTGCCGGTTCAGGCAGTGGCGGCATTCCCGGAAGTGATCTTCATAGTCGGCGCGCATTTCCGAGTGCAAACCGGAGATGTCGTACCGCCATCCTGCAAGGATGTCCCCGATGCGGGGATCGATACAACCAGCTTTCGCCATAGGCTCCTGATTCCTCGAAACTTACGTAATAAAGAGGTAACCCGATTGTAACCGTTCGGGCCCCGGCAAGCAACCAAATCCTGATGCGATCTCCGGCACCCCGGGGGCAGCGTTTCCAACCACTTATAAGTAGATAGATTCCAAGGCGCAGCTTTGCGATGCCAGCAGAACCTGATTCCCCAACAAGCTCATCCGGCCGTTCAGGGCTCGTTCGGCTGACAAGCGCGCGAGCTCCGGCAGGTTGTTGCTCTCCGAAAGGTGCGCCAGAACGATGTACCGGGCTCCGCCATCGTAATCCCGGCTCAGGTACTCGCCAACCGCATCGTTCGACAAATGCCCAACGCGCGACAGCACCCGCTGCTTGACAGACCAGGGATAGGGGCCGTCGCGCAACATCTCCAGATCGTGGTTGGACTCGATCATCAGCAGATCGGCGCGCCGCAGATGCAGAGCGATGTTCGGGGACATGTAGCCCAGATCGGTGGCGATGGCGACGCGCATGCCCTCGGCCTCGACGATGAAGCCGACCGGGTCCATGGCATCGTGGGGGATGGTGAACGGCGTGATCCGCAGGTCGCCGATATCGAACGCCGCACCCGCGTTGAAATATTCGACGGCCGGCAGGTATGCCGGGTCTTCGGCCTTCGCGTCGAATCCCTCCGTGCTCTCCGATTCCGGCGGCTCAATGGCGGCCGGGGCTTCTGCGACAGCCGTCGCCGGGCTGGAGTCTTCCGCGAGCGCCTGCCGGGATGCCAGCCACGCCTTGAACGTCATCGTGGTGCGCGGCGTCATCCAACGACGCCACGCCTGGTGCGTGGCCTGGGTGAAAAACACAGGAAGATTCAGCCGCCGCGCCAGCACGGAGAGACCCTGAATGTGATCCTGATGCTCATGCGTGACCAGCACAGCATCGAGCTTGTCGGGCTCTTCACCGGCCGCGTGCATCCGGCGCAGCAGCTCACGGCAACTCAGACCGGCATCGATCATGATTCGCGTGCGGCTGGAGGTGACCACCGTGCAGTTCCCTTTTGAGCCGGACGCGAGAACGGTGACACGGAGCATATCGAGAGAGTATCGCTTTTTTCGGTTTCGCGGGGCAGCGTCGTGGCAGAAAAATCGGCACTAACCGGCGGCCAGCCGGGTACGCAGGCGGACCAGAAGTTTGCCGGCGATGGGACGTAGATGAAACAGCCAGAAAGTAACGGTCATCAGGACAGCGCTGACCGCCCCTGCAGTGCCGAGCTGCAGAGGATAGGAGCTGCGATCGGTATGCGCGAGCAACCAGCCTGCTGCGGGCAGTGCGACCACGCAGGCCGCAGTCAGCCGGACCAGATAGTGCAGCCGATGCTCGCCGGTATGCGCGAAGAGCTGGCGGTTCAAGCCGACGATCCGGATGACCTGGAAGAGTTCAATCGCCAGCCAGGTGTAGAGGAACCCCATCATGCCCTGCCAGCGGACCATGGGCACGGCGAGGACGGCCAGCGCCAAGTAGCTGCCGAACATGATGCGCGCCAGGGCCTCATGCGTGTTGGTGGAAAACTGAAACTGAAACTTGTGCTCCTTGGCGCTGAGCGTCATGGAGATGGCCGCCATCGTTATATAGGGCAGCATGGCGAACAGCGCGGGCTTGTGCAGCCACACGGCCAGCAGTACGGGCGAGGCGACCAGTACGCCCAGATTCAAGACCGGAATCAGCGAGAAGATCAGTCGTTCTGAGTAGGTGTAGACCGCGCTTAGTTCGCGCCATTCCTGGCGGCCGTAGAGCCGCGTAATCTCCGGGCCCATGGCCTGCGTGGGTGCGTTCAGGATTTGGCGGCACATGGAGAAGATGGTCCGCATGACGGTGAACGCCACCACCACGAAGGGCCCGGCCTCACGCTGCAGGATCAGCACCGGCACCTCATAGGAGAGAAACGTGCTCATGCTGATGAGACCGAAGTAGCTGCTGGGCTTCAGAATGCCCGGCACAGCGGCGCGGTCCCATTCCCCCAGGCCGGGAAATATCTCGCGGCCTGCACGTCGCAGGTGCAGCAGAACCAGAAAGATTCCGGCCACGTAGACAGCGGCCTGCACGCCGGCCAGCACCGGAAGCGGCACGCGAAACCACGCGGCGGCGGAGACGGCCAGCACCATGGCCAGGCGCAGACCATTGACCCACAGCACGCCGGTGTGAGCCCGGCTCAGAACCATGAAAAGGCCGGTGAAGTATCCGAACAGTACGCCCAGCAGTACCTGCACCGCAAGAAAGTAGAGCGTGATGGCCGTGGCGCGCTGCGTGAGTGTGAGACGAAGCCATTGCTGTACCGGCAGCGCAAAGACAACCAGGCAGACGAAGGCCGCGCTGCATAAAATACCCAGCAGTACACGTAGCGACGTGGATTGCCGGCGATGATAGGCAGCCAGATCGTTAGCCTGATAGCGGACGGTCAGGTCCTGCGTGACGTAGGTCTGAATGCCAAAGTTGAGTGTGCTGAGATAAGCGACTGCGCCGGATAGCGCCAGCCACTCCCCGTACAACGTGGTGCCATAGCGCAGCAAAAAGATGGGCGGCAGCACCAGCTTCGTGATCAGGTTGACCACGTTGGAGGTGAGCAGCGCCCCGAGTACCTTAACGATGCGGGTGAGAATTCCCATGCGTTAAAAATTCCGCCAGACAATAATGCTGAAAAGCCGCGCCTTGGGAGTCGAGCTTTTAGTCTACTGCCTGGATGTGTACTCTGAGACGTGAACGACCATCCCTTCTGCCGAGCCAGGTGATGCCCGACCCCGCTGAACGTATTCTGTTTATCCCTGAGGTTATTGCCTGGGGAGGGGCTGAGCGCAGTTTTCTTACTCTTTGCGAGTGGCTGCATGACCACGGACTGCCGCACCGGCTGGTGTTGTACTGGGATGCGGTCGGGCTGGAAAAATTCGCGCGGTTCCCTCTCAACAAAACCGAGTTGAACCCACAACATTCGGCACGGCATAAAGTCGCGGCTTTGCGAAAATACTTCCGCTCAGGGCCGCCTCCGCGGTTTTCGCCGCTGAGGTCCGGCTATCAGCCGGCGCTGCACGCGACGTTAGCTGGCCTGCGCGGCTTTCATTGCTTTATGCACGATACGGAAAGCCTGTTTGCCGACTGGAACCAGGAAAAGTCCCCGGCAACACGGCTGCGCCGGGCGCTAAACCGGCGCGT
The DNA here is from genome assembly GCA_021782675.1 of Acidobacteriota bacterium. Lineage (GTDB taxonomy): Bacteria > Acidobacteriota > Terriglobia > Terriglobales > Acidobacteriaceae > JAKAUB01. Next base: position 5,519 of record JAJXUS010000006.1, on the reverse strand, counting down.
GTTGCATCATGGACTGTCTCGCGGGGTCACCATCGTCTCCAGTCAGTTTCTGCGCCAGGACACGCAGCGTTTGTATGGGGTCGATCCCGTGATCGCCAGGATCGGTACCGAGCCAGGTAATTTTCGTCTGCGCCCGGCGGACGCAACCCTGCGCATGGTCAGCGTCTCCCGCGTGGAGCAAAACAAGCGTATTGACTGGATACTGGAGGCTCTGCACACGCTTGAGCACCAAGCAACACCGCTCAGCCGAACCGTCGATTGGAGACTGGATATTGCCGGAACCGGGGCGGAGCTCGAGCCGCTTCAGGTCATGAGCCAGCGGCTGGGGCTCGCGGGCCGCGTGCATTTCCTTGGATTTGTGACGGACGCTAAGCTGAACGATCTGTACGAGCAAGCAAACCTTTTCCTGATGCCTGCCCGGCAGGGCTACGGTATGCCGGCGCTGGAAGCGCTGCATCGAGGCATCCCTGTTGTTTTGCACCGCGAATCGGGGGTAAGCGATCTGCTGCTCGATACTCCGTGGGCTGTAGTATTTACGGGCGGCGCGCAGGAGCTGGCCACGGCCCTGACAACGATGATTCAGTCTTTGCTGGCCGGAAAACTCGTTCGTGCCTCTTTCCCGGTTATTCCGACCGAGACCGAGTGGGCTGAGCAGGTTGTGCGTTTCTGCGGTTGGCATCCGGATCAGGGTGTGATGGTCTGATCCGGATGCTTTATATGCCGGTGGGTCATGCGAACAGGAGCGGCAGTAAGGGCAATGCAGCAGCCCGGCTTACATCTTGTAGCGACCGAGGTCTTCGTCATTCAGGTTTTCGAGCCATTTGCGGAGTTCTTCCGCCGAGAAGTTTTCGACGCCGGCGTTCGCTGCCCGCGTGGTGCGCAGCACCTGGCCAGACAAAAAAATCGGACAGTCGGCGCGCAGCGCCAGGGCTAGCGCATCGGAGGGCCGCGCATCCAGGCTGATCAGTTCCCCGCCGCGCTCCATCCAGATAAGCGCATAGTAGACATCGTCGCGCAATTCCGTGATTACGACGCGCCGCACTTCGCCATCGAGGGTACGGATCAGATTTACCAGCAGGTCGTGCGTCATGGGACGCGGGGTCGCAAGTTTTTCAATCTCGAGCGCAATGGCGTTGGCTTCGAAGTTGCCGACCCAGATGGGCACCAGCGCATCGCTCAACACATCTTTCAGCACGACGATGGGCATGTTCGTGACCGGGTCCAGCATCAGTCCGCGAATCTTGACTTCCATCTCATCGCCGTGCAGCAGGACTGGTTCGGGTTTGGAGGAAGGACTCATAGCAGACAAGCCTGCGCTTCAGAATTAGATGACACCGCCGCGGGATCGGCAATCCCCACAAGACTGTTGGGAAACGCCTGCGTAATGCGGACGGGAAGGTACGTTCCAGAGGCAGGAAAGATGGGGGAATCCACTGTGAAATTTACGGTTTTGTTCTGAGAGCTGCGGCCAATCACCTGCCCACGGGCCGCATTATTCCCTTCAACCATTACTTCAACAATTTGTCCGACTGCGCTCTGGTAGTTGCACTTTTGTATCTCGCGCTGGCGCTCGTTCAAACGCTGCAGGCGTTCCATTTTGACTTCTTCCGGCACGCTGTCGGCCAGGGTGAGCGCCGGCGTATTGGGCCGCGGCGAATATTTGAAGGCAAAGATCGCGTCAAACTGCGCGGCGTCAAGCAGGCTCAGCGTGTCTTCAAAATCCCCTTCCGTCTCGCCGGGGAAGCCGACGATGATGTCGCTGGTCAGGCTGATCGGCCGCTGCGCCGCGCGAATCCAGCCGATACGTTCGAGGTACCATTCGCGCGTGTACTCCCGCTGCATGGCGGCCAGGATGCGCGTCGATCCGCTTTGTACCGGCAGATGCACGTGGTCGCACAGTGTAGGCACCTCGTCGATGGCGCGAACAATCTCCGGCGTAAAGTCCCGCGGATGCGAGGTGGTGAAGCGCACGCGTCGCAGCCCAGGAATAGCGCCGACGGCGCGCAAAAGGTCGGCAAAGGTAAGCTGCCCTGCCGGGTCGCGCCAGGAGTTGACGTTCTGCCCGAGCAATTGCACGTCGGTGTATCCGGCGGCGGCCATGGCCTGCGCTTCGGCCAGAACGGACGCGACCGTGCGGCTGCGCTCCTTACCGCGCGTGTACGGCACCACGCAGTAGGCGCAGAACTTGTCGCAGCCCTCAATGATGGTGATATAGCCGCGGTGCGGATTGCCGCGCGCCGTGAACTCCGTCTCAAAGGTCTCTTCCGTCTGGCGGTCGTCGAGTCCGGTGATGCGCTTTTCGTCTGCTTCGAGCCGCGCCAGCATCTCTGGCAGACGGCGGTAGGAGGCAGAGCCGGAGACCAGCGATACATGCGGCGCACGTTCAAAGATGCGCTCGCCTTCCTGCTGCGCCACGCAGCCCAGCACGGCAAACCGCTTGCCCTGTTTGTAGAGCGACTTGCCGTCGTTCAGGCGATGGAAGACCTTCTGCTCCGCCTTGTCGCGGATCGAGCAGGTGTTATAGAGGATCAGCCCGGCGTCCGCTTCCGTTTCGACCTGCGTGTAGCCCTCGCGCAGCAGCGTGCCAATGACTTTTTCCGAGTCATGGGCATTCATCTGACAGCCGAAGGTTTCGAGATAAAACGTCTTGCCGGAAGCGCTCATTACAAGGGCAAGTATACAGCGGGGTGCGCGTACCAAAGTGCCCGTTCCTGATGCCGTGAAACCAGGAATTCAGGGATACAGATTTCTCTTGCCGCTTCTCGATTCCTCTGCGTAGACTTTGGACAATTTTCTGATCATGCAGGAGCGTCCCTTGAATCGCACGCGCGGCTTTGCGGCACGTCTGTCCCTGGTTTTCATTCTTTTGGTCACGTTCCAGATTCTCGGACTGCTCACCGGGTGTGGTGGAAAGAATGGATCCAGTGGAGCCGGTACCACGAGCGGTGGAACAACCGGAACCGGAACCGGCGGAGGGGGCACCAGTCAACCGCCTCCTCCGTCGTCGTCGGCGAACCAATGGACATGGGTCGGTGGCAGTGATACGACCCCGTACGGGAGTGCCGGTTCTCCAGGCGTATACGGTACGGAAAGTGTGGCCTCCACGGCGAATATTCCCGGAGCCCGCACTTGGTCTGTGGGGTGGACCGATGGCAGCGGAAATCTTTGGCTTTTTGGGGGTCGCGGCAACGATTCCAAGGGAATCGTCGGCACACTGAATGACCTCTGGAAGTACGATCCAGCAAATCAGACCTGGACTTGGGTGAGCGGCGCGAACGTTCTCAACCAGCAGACCTTGGGACCATCCGGTGTCTACGGAACCCAAGGTGTCCCGTCTTCAACAAACGTTCCTGGCGGCAGGGTTGCTCCGGTCTCGTGGGCCGATGCTAACGGGAATTTGTGGCTATTCGGAGGAGAAGGTGTGGATTCTAACAACGTTGATGGCGAACTTAACGATCTTTGGGAGTTCTCACCATCAAGCGGAACATGGACATGGATCAGTGGATCGGACGCCTTGAACGGTTCTCCCGGTGAGTCCATAGGCTCAGGCCCTGCAGGTGTGTATGGAACGATGGGAGTACCCTCCGCAACCAATACACCAGGTGGACGGACAAATGCGATGAGTTGGACGGATAGTTCCGGTAACTTCTGGCTGTTTGGGGGTAGCGGGAACGGTGCGTCAGGTCCGCCGGGTGAGTTGAACGACCTATGGAAATTTAATCCGACGGAAAAAACATGGGAATGGGTGAGCGGGTCAATGCAGATCGCGCAACCCGGAAACTACGGAACACAGAATCTGCCTTCTGCGACCAACGCGCCAGGCGGTCGGGATTCAGCGACGAATTGGGTAGACGGTGCGGGAAACCTATGGATGCTCGGCGGCTATGGAAAAGACGCGAGCGGAGTGCTTGGCATGCTGGATGATCTTTGGGAATTTCAGACCGCAACCTCAACCTGGGTCTGGGTCGGCGGCAGCAATTCGGCTGGCCAGGACGGCTCGGGCACCAGCGGTGTGTACGGGACCGAGGGAGTAAGCGCACACACAAATTTTCCCGGAAGCCGTCTGGATGGTTATGCGTGGACCGACAGCAATGGCAATCTTTGGCTATTCGGGGGAGCAGGCGTTGATTCTGCGCCACCCACGGGGGGCCCACTTCAGCTAAACGACCTGTGGGAGTTCAATCCCTCAACAAAAATGTGGACTTGGGTCGGAGGCAGCAAAACCGGAAATATGGCTGGCGTTTATGGAACATTAGACAGTGCGTCTACAAAATCAATGCCGGGCGGCCGCAGTGCGGGCGTTTCATGGCGCGATGGTTTCGGAAACTTCTGGATGTTCGGGGGTAACGGGTTCAACTCGGAGCCCGTGATTACCAATTATCAGAATGATTTGTGGCGCTATCAGCCATAAGACAGGTGCACTGGCGATAGGAAGATTACGCCATTGAAACGGCCTGCTTGCTTGTGTATCCAAGCCTCATGGCTGGCGGGAACGCAGCGTACACTCCCGGTATGAGAATTGTTTCCATCAATAAGACGGAATTGGTCAAAAGCGCCGTCGAGTTCATTGATCAGCGGATTCTTGGGTGATGGCGGCCAATCAAGATCGTCCCGCAGGAAAATCGAAACGTGCGGCAACTGCAGATCCTTCCGGCCACTTGCGCGCCAGCGAGAATGGCTGGACAGGGCTGCAGCATAACTGCTTCGGCTGCTCCCCGGACAATGCCAACGGGCTGCAACTGCACTTTGAAGAAGACACGGAAGCCGTCACCGTACACGCAGAATTTTCGATTGCGCGCCGGTTTGAAGGGCCGCCGGGTCACGTGCATGGCGGCATCATCGCCACCATTCTGGACGAAGCAATGGGTAAGGTGAACCGGCAGAAGGGCGTGGTCGCTCTCACGCGGCACATGTCGATTGACTTTCTGCATCCTGTACCGCTCAATGTGCCGCTGCGCGCCAAAGGCTGGGTAGTGCGGCAGGAGGGGCGCAAGCATTTCCATGCCGGCGAAATCCTGACGCCGGAGGGTAAAGTGCTGGCGCGTTCCACTGGCGTCTTTATCGCCATCGATCCGCAGGCCATGTTTGAGAAATATCGAAACCGGATTTTGGACAAGACGGACGGCCCCGTCGAAACTGCTAAACTGAAGGGTTAACAGACCTTTCTACCTGCAGGAGACCACCATGCCAGAATCCAGTAAAAATGGGCACGAAATGAACGGAGCCGGTCACGGGCTGCGCTTGAAAGTCGGGCTTGCCGAGATGCTGAAGGGCGGCGTCATCATGGACGTCATTAACGCCAGCCAGGCAGAGATCGCGGAAAAATCCGGTGCGGTCGCGGTCATGGCGCTCGAGCGCGTTCCGGCTCAGATTCGCGCCGAAGGCGGCGTAGCCCGCATGGCTTCGCCCAAGGTGATTCGCGAGATTATGTCCGCCGTCTCCATTCCGGTGATGGCCAAGTGTCGCATCGGCCACTTCGCCGAGGCGCAGGTACTGCAGGAGCTTGGCGTCGATTTCAT
>JAJXUS010000407.1 GCA_021782675.1 Acidobacteriota bacterium | reverse complement strand
CATCGGGCGGTCCTCGGCAATCACGGCGTTCGCGAAGTCCTCCGCCTGTTCGAGCGTCTGGCGGCTCAGATGTTCCACCGCAAGATCGATGGTGGAAAGGTTCTCGCCTAGATGAAAGGAGACCGTGGGCGCCTGTGCCACTGCAAACAACGCAGCCGATAACAAATGCTGGCCGGAGTGCTGCTGCATGTGGTCGAGCCGGCGCGCCCGGTCAATCTCGCCACGGACCTGTGTGCCTGGCACCAGCGGCTTGGGGGTGTAGTGCCAGACCTCGCCGCTATCGTCTTCCTGCACGTCTTCAATGGGGGCGACGAGAGCTGCCCCGCTTCGGGAGCTGGCCGTCAGTGTGCCACGATCGTTGGGCTGGCCGCCGCTATGGGGGTAGAAGGCGGAGCGGTCGAGTGCAATCCGCCACATCGACTGGCCGCCGGCGCGGGAGACCTCTTCAATCTGCGTTACGTTCGCCGTGAACGAAGTCAGGCGGGCGTCGTCGTAGTACAGCCGCTCGGTCATGGGTCTCCGGAATGAAGCAGTTGCTGAAGCTGGCCCGACGCTACTGCGGGGTAATGATGCCACCGTTGCGTGTGCGCCGCGGCAGCGGAAGACCACGATGGTCATATTCCAGCGGTTCGTCGGGCGCATCTGCCCGCGTCTTCGCCGCTGCCCGAGGGTGTCCGCCGGCGGCTGCAGCCGGCATCCGTTGGTCGCAATGCGGGCAGCGCTCCTCGTCCGTTTCGGTCATGTCGTCACGCTCCCGCCGCGGATTCCGGCTGAAATGGCTTCTACCAAGTAGACTCTCAGTATGCCACCCGAAGCTTCGCCGGTCCGGCCCGCAGCCATGCTTGCCTGCGACCTGGACGGCACCCTGTTAGATGGCTATGGCAGAATTTCTGCCGCCACCGAGAAGGCGCTGCGCCGCGCTACCGACGCCGGGATGGAGCTGGTGATCGCGACCGGGCGACGATACAGCTACGCGCTGCAGGTGATCGCCCCGCTGCGGCTGCCCGCCGACACGGTCGTCATCAGCTCCAATGGGGCGATTACGCGCACCATCGGCGGCGAGACGCTGCGCCGGATCCACATGCCCATTTCGGATGCTCTGGCGCTGTGCCGCTTTGGCAGCTTTCGGGAGTCCCTGGTCTTTACCTTTGACCGTATGGGGCCGGGCACCCTGGTGGTCGAAAATCTTGAGGAACTGGCGCGGCGTCTGCCCCGCTGGGTGGCGGCGAATCGGGCCGAAATTGTTTGTTTTGATCCCATTGAAACCGCCTTTGCGGCAGGTGAGCTCCCGATCCAGGCCATGATCTGCGGCACGCTCGCGCAGATGTCCGATGCTTCGGCCGAGCTGCACCGGGAGACGCCGGAGGCGGCGGCGCTGCGTGCGGCGATCTCGGAGCACCGGACGGAATACGTGGCCCGCGACCTGTCGGTGCTCGATCTGATGCCGCAGGGATGCTCGAAGGGAATTGCAGTCGCCGAGCTGGCGAAACAGCGCGGGCTCACGCCGGAGGCCGTCATCTGCGTGGGCGACAACATGAACGACGCCGATATGCTGGCCTACGCCGGCCGGCCGCTGGTCATGGAAAATGCCCATGCGGAGCTACTGACCATGGCCCGACGAGAGGGATGGGCCATTATCGGCCGGAATGATGCCGATGGCGTCGCGCGGGCACTTCTCGATATCCTGCAGGAGAGGCAGCTCGGCTGCCTTTCCGGTTCATGAAAGTCTTTACGCCCATTTCGGTGGCAGCTCTTCTGCTGGCTCTGGCAACTGTGCCGGCGGGCGCCTCGCGGCGCGTCTACCTCAACAGCGGGGAGTCGCTGGTGTGCGATCACGTGGCCACGGTGGGAAGCGACCTGCGGCTGTACATGACGCCGGGGCGGAGCAGCTACTTCGATCTGCCAGCGGCGGCAGTGTTGCGGGTGCAGGATGAGCCGGCCGCTGCTGAAGCGCCCTCGGATAGCTCCGCGGCCAAGCCTGCAGCGACCGCCGCGCATAGTACCGCAGCGAACGCGAGCCCGCTCGATGTCGATCGGCTGCTGCAGGAAGCGGGCGCGGTGCATCACATCGACCCGGACCTGCTGGCCAGCATCGTGCGGCAGGAGAGCGGCGGCAATCCGCACGCGGTCTCCCGCGCCGGGGCATTGGGGCTGATGCAGTTGATGCCGGGAACGGCAGAGGATCTGGGCGTTGCGGACCCGCGGGTGCCGACGCAGAACGTTGCCGGCGGAACATCGTACCTGGACGCGTTGCTGATGTATTACCACGACGACGTCGCCAAGGCGCTGGCTGCCTACAACGCGGGACCGGCAGCGGTTGACCGGTATCACGGCATCCCACCCTATCCAGAGACGCGCCGGTATGTGGCCCGCGTCATTCACGAGTACAACCGCCGGAAAGTATTGGAGCTGCGCCACAAAGAGGCGCAGTCCCACGCGCTCCACCCGGTCGCAGTTGCTGCCCGATAGATAAAGCTCACTGAGACGACTACGCTTGCATGAATAAACATCGATGGCTTGTGATGGGTGCGGTTCTTGCCCTGTTGGTCGGACTGGTCTATATCCAGTTCCGCACGCTCCGCACCTTTCAGTGGTCGGCGCTTTCGGCCGCGTTCGGGTCGATCCGCTGGCCGCGAATTCTCCTCGCCATCGTTTTGATCTATGGCGCTTATATCGCGCGGGCCTTTCGCTGGAGCGTCTTTCTGCGGACGACCAAGCCAGCGACGCCGACGGAGATGATGCCCGCGCAGTTCATAGGATTTACCGCCGTGGCGCTGCTGGGCCGGCTGGGGGAGTTTGTCCGTCCATATCTGGTGGCCCGGCGGAAACAGTTGAAGTTCACCTCGCAGCTTGGGGTGTACGCGGTGGAGCGCGTCTTCGATGAGATATTTCGTTGTTACTCGGTTCGGAAGCATGCGAATTGTCGGCGACGACAGCGCTATGCCGGTGTCAATAAACCAAAAAATCGCAATTGCGACAAAAGCAGC
>JAJXUS010000406.1 GCA_021782675.1 Acidobacteriota bacterium | reverse complement strand
GCTGCGCAGGTCAATGGCGCCGACGGCTCTCGACGAAGTGGTGGCGAGTGTTTCGGCAGTTTCGATGCTCACGCGAATACTCCTTGCGGCTGGATTAAAGGTGCGCCGGAATTGACGACGCCAAGAAATTTCTGGAAAACATCATTGGCGAAGAGGCGGCCCTGGTGGGTTAACCGGGCTCGATGCTCATCGTATTCCATCAACCCCTGCTGGCACGCGTCGTTGAGGATCGGCTGAAAGGCTTGGATCGCGGACTCTCCAAACTCACGAGTGATGTCGGTCAGCGAAACGCCGTCGTTCAATCGCAGGCCCAGGAACCAGGCTTCCTCCAGCGCTTCCGCCCTCGATACGGGTGTAATCGTACCGCGGTCATCGTCAGAGATACTGGGATCCAGATAGGCTGTGAGATCGTCAGAGGTGGCAACCCGGATTGCTTCGCCAGCCGCCGTTGACAGAAAAGAATGCGCATCCAGACCGAAGCCGAGATATGGCTGACGCGTCCAATATTTTAGATTGTGGCGCGATCGACGGCCGGCGCGCGCGAAGTTGGAAATCTCATACTGCGTGATTCCGGCGGCGCAGAATTGCTCCACAGCTTCGGTGTACATCTCCGCGATGGTCTGCTCATTGGGCACCATGCCGACGCCGTAGCGCGTGCCCCCGGCGATGATCTCGCGTCCCAGGCGGGAATCTTCATCCACATCCAGCATGTAGACGCTCAGATGAGGCACGCCGGTGGCGATCGCTTGCGCCAGCGAATCTCGCCAGCTCTGGCGGGTCTGATGCGGCAGGCCAGCGATCAGGTCGACGTTGATGTCGTCGATGCCGGAGTCACGAAGCCGTTCGATTTCATTGAGCGTGATGGTGCGAGTATGGGTGCGTCCCACCGCGGACGCTTCATGATCCACAAACGATTGCACGCCCAGGCTGACGCGGTTGAATCCCAGGCCCGGCATGGCCCGCAGCAGTTCGTCACGCAACTGGCCGGGAGCACATTCCAGCGTCACTTCCGCGGATGCGTCGACGGAAAATACTTCATTTATTACTTTAACTATATCGTTTAATTGGCTGACGCTAAGAAGGCTTGGCGTGCCTCCTCCGAAGTACAGGGAGTCGACCCTCGTCGGCAGCTGACCTCCCCATGCTGCCGCGCGTTCTGGAGCTTGACGAATCTGCGCCGTTAATTTTTCCACGTACGCAGCCATGCGATCCGCGCCGTACACACCGGAGGCAAAGTTGCAGTAACTGCACTTGGCGCGGCAGAACGGAATCGAGACGTAAATGCCAAGTGCAGGCGCAAGATTTTGCATCGGCGGGGGTTGCGTTCTCATCGAGAGAGGTACAAGCATAGTTCGGCGCGTATGCGGAGAATGGACGGAAACTTCGTACAATAGCAGTGTCGCATGGCAGACCGCAAACAAAGTACCCCACAGCAAGACGACGACGTTATCGGCAAGGCTTACGACAGTCGCCTGATGCGGCGGTTGCTGGTCTATCTGAAACCCTACAAGTTGCAGGTCGGCATTTCGCTGGTCGCCATCCTGTTTACAGCCCTGGCCGATGTGCTGGGACCCTACCTGACCAAGGTCGCGGTTGACCTGTACATGACGCGTTCGGCCGCCACACACAACTCCTTCTGGACGCGCCATCTCAGCCACAACCCCATGACCGGCATCACGCAGATTGCCGGGATTTATTTGGGCTCACTGATCTTTATTTATGTCCTGGCATTTATCCAGACCTACCTGATGCAGTGGACTGGCCAGAAGGTAATGTACGACCTGCGCAGCCAGATCTTCCGCCACATTCAGCGAATGCATATCGCCTTCTTCGATCGCAACCCGACCGGGCGGCTGGTGACGCGGGTCACCTACGACGTGGATGCGCTGAACGAAATGTTCACCTCCGGCGTGGTGTCGATTTTTGAGGATGTGCTGGTGCTGGCCGGCATTGTGTTCGTGATGCTGCGGATGAACTGGTGGCTGGCGCTGCTGGCATTCTCCGTCATCCCGTTGATTGTGATTGCGACTCAGATCTTTCGTAAGTTTGTTCGCGAGTCGTATCGCCGCATTCGCACGGCCATTGCACGGATCAATTCCTACCTGCAGGAGCATGTCAGCGGGATGAGCGTGGTGCAGCTGTTCAATCGCGAAGAGCGCGCGTTTCAGGATTTCGAGAAGGTCAATCGCCAGCACATGAAGGCGTTCAAAGACGCCATTATGGCGTATGCGCTGTATTATCCGGTGGTTGAAATTCTCAGCTCGATTGCGGTGGCGATTATTATCTGGCGGGGTGGCGGTGGGGTGCTGCGCGGCGTTGTGACGCTGGGCGTGCTGGTCGCCTTCATCCAGTACTCGCAGCGCTTCTTCCGTCCGATTCAGGACTTGAGCGACAAATACAACATTCTGCAAGCAGCGATGGCCGCCAGTGAACGCATCTTCAAGCTGCTGGATACGCCGCCGGAGATTGTTTCGCCGGCGAACCCGGCGGTCGGGGACGGTTCCGGCCGGATTGAATTCCGCCACGTGTGGTTCACCTATCAGCGGCTGGATGACGCGATGCGCGAGCGTCTGCGAACCAGCTCGACGCCGGAAAAAGAAGATGTGGAGTGGGTGCTGCGCGATGTCAGCTTTACGATTGAGCCGGGAGAGACGGCGGCGATTGTCGGCCATACCGGCGCCGGAAAAACCACGCTGAGCAGCCTGATGATGCGGTTTTACGATGTGCAGCGCGGCGCAATCCTGATTGAAGGCATCGACGTACGCGACTGGGATGTGCAGGAACTTCGCCGGCGGTTTGCCGTGGTGCTGCAGGATCCAGTGCTGTTCACCGGCACTGTCACCAGCAACATTCGTCTGGGAACGGAACGCATCACGGAAGAAGAAATTGAAAGCGCCGCCGACCAGGTGAATGTCGGCGACTACATTCGATCGCTGCCCGATGGATTCCAGGAGCCGGTACGGGCAGGGGGCAGCACGCTTTCTACCG
>JAJXUS010000405.1 GCA_021782675.1 Acidobacteriota bacterium | reverse complement strand
CCGAAGGCGCCTACGCGCTGGACGGCCTGGGTTGCCGACATATCGAGCGACGGCACACCGCTCGGTTGCGCAATCCGGATATCACTGACCGAACCATCCCGATGGACTGTAAATGTGACGGTGACGGAGTGACCCATCGATGCGTTGGGATCGGCGAGCTGACTGTACCAGTTCTGCGCCACCGTCCGCTGGATCACGTCCACATACCAGCCGAACCGCGAGCCGAAGTCACCGTTCTGCACCACGACGCTCTTGTTGGCGGACGCAGCATTCGCCATAGGGATGCTGGAGGGAGCCGATTCGCCGTAGGCCGCGCGATGCTGCTGCTTTTGCGGCTGTACGTACTTCGGAGGCTTAGGGTGCGCCACCGGCGCTACCTTTTTTACCTCTTTTTTCTTGACCGGAATGGGAATCGTTTTCTCCTCCGGCACTGGCGCGGCCTGCGGCGCAGGCGGCAGCGGTGCGGGACTCGGCGTCTGCGTCGCCAGCACGCTGTCAGTGTCCATCTGGGTGCTGGGCAGCGGCAAGGTTGGCGCGGCAGAGACCAGGGTCGCGTTAATGGCTGAGCCCGAGCTCATCTGGCCCCATCGGTCGGTGTGGAAAAAATGCAAATAAAGCGAGGAAGTAAGAATGAGGCCAACCAGCGCTCCATGCAGCAGGAACGAGCCGGCCCAGGAGCCGGCGACCGGCTCCGGATGATCCCATGTCTCGCGCAGGTGTGGCATCGGGCGTCTATTGTCCGGTGTGACCGGAGATCGGTTGCGTCACAATGCTGATGTTCGTGATGCCCGCCTGCTTGACCGCGTCCATAACGGAGGCGAAAGCGCCGAAGGGCACGCGCTGGTCCGCCCGAACGTAGATCGTGCGGTTGGCCTGCTTCATGGCGGTGCGCTGCAGCATGGCGGGCAGGTCGTTCACGTTTACCGGATGGTCATCGAGATAGACGCGCTGCTGGCTGTCGATGGTGACCACCGTCCGCTGCTCGGTAATCTGCTTGACGGTGCGTGTTTTCGGAACCGCCACTTCAATGCCGGATTGCAGCACCGGCGCCGTGATCATAAAGATCACCAGCAGCACCAGCACCACGTCGACCAGCGGCGTAATGTTGATGTCGGAAAGCGCTGTTTGCGTGCGCCCGTTGCTAGCGGTGAAGGCCACGCGGCATCTCCCTCTCGCGGGTGCGCGCGTAGTCATCCGTTGGCGCGGCGGGCGAGACGTGAATATCTTCGATGGCGTTCAGCAGCTCGCGGCTGAAGTCGTCCATGCGAGCGCCCAATTCCCGCAGGCGGGCGGTCATCTGGTTGTAGCCCATGACCGCGGGCACAGCGACCAGCAGGCCGGCGGCGGTCGTAATCAGAGCCTCAGAGATACCTGGAGCTACCGCGCGCAGCGTTGCGCCGCCGGAGGTGCCCAGGCCGTGGAACGCGTCCACAATGCCCATGATGGTGCCGAATAGTCCGACAAAGGGGGCGACCGCGCCGATGGTGGCGAGCCACGTCATGCGGGTTTCCAGCGCGGATAAAGCCTCGCTCGATGCTGTCTGCGCCGTCCGCTCCAGCGCCTTAAAACTGCGAACTTCGCCCGTGCTGTCCGTCTGGTGGCGATATTCGTCGTAGGTCTCTTCAAACACTTGAACGAGCGGGCTGGGCTTGAACTGTTCGCTGACGGCAGCAATATCCTGCAGGCGCTCCGCCTTCTGGAACGCGCGCAGAAACCGCCGGCTCTGTGTGCCGGCGCGGCGCAGAGACGACCACTTGCCCAGAATGATGGCCCAGGATTGCAGGCTGCCAATCAGCAGCAGTAGCAGTACGGCGATGGCAACCGGGCCCAGATTGTGCGCCATGTCGGTCAGTGCGCTGCCGCTGACGGGAGCGGCGCCCGATGCGCCTGTAGTCTGCGTGGCATCCTGCGCCTGCAGAAGAAAGAGGTTCAACATCGCCAATGCGCTCATAGCTGTCTTGAGTGTACCGGGCGCGGGGCGCGACTCCAAGCGCCTTTCGGGATACCTCCGTGGTATGCTGCGCTCGTCACCCCTTGGAAAGCCGGGCGTCCTCCATCCATGCTGCTTGAACTGCGCGCCGAAAACTACATCGTCGTTGATCGCGCGGAAGTTACCGTCGGCCCGGGCCTCAACGTCCTGACCGGCGAGACTGGCGCGGGCAAATCCATTTTGATTGATGCGCTTTCGCTGCTGCTGGGCGAAAAGGCCTCGCCGGATCTCATTCGCCGCGGGGCAGAGCGTGCAGTAGTCTCCTGTGTCTTTGAGACCACGCCCGGAGCACTCGCGATTCTGGACGAAAACGGCATCGACGCGGCCGAGCAGGAGATCATCCTGCGGCGCGAAATTGCCGCTGGTGGCAAGGCGCGCGTCTTTATCAACAATCAGCCGGCGACGGTGGCTGCGTTGCGGGCTCTGGCCCCGGAGCTGGCCCTGATCCACGCGCAGAGTGACACTCTCAGTGCCTTCGATCCGGCACAGCAGCGCCTGCTGCTTGACCGCAGCGCCGGCATCTCCACAGAGGCCGTGGAGCTCACATTTCGGGAGTGGCAGCAGGTGCGCGAGCGGCTGGATGCCCTGCAGGCGGGGGAGCAGGATCGCCTGCGGATGGTGGATCTGTGGCGCTTTCAGGCCCGCGAGATCGAGCAGGCGCAGCTTGAGGCTGACGAAGAGGAAAAGCTGGTTGCTGAAAAGAGTGTGCTGGCCAACGCTGAAAAGATCTATGCGGCGGCCATGAGTGCGCACGATCTGCTTTATGAGTCGGCAAGCTCCGCGGAGGCCGCGCTGCGCGCCGGTATCCGGCAGTTTGAAGACCTGCTGCGTTACGATGCCCGATGGCGCGAGGCCGTGGATCAGCTGTCGGCAGCGCGCGCGACGGTCAGCGAATATGCGCAACAGGCCCGCGATTTTGCGGAGAATATTCAGGCTTCGCCCGAGCGCCTGGATGCGATTGAAGAACGGCTGGCGCTGCTCGACAAGCTGAAGCGCAAGTACGGA
>JAJXUS010000404.1 GCA_021782675.1 Acidobacteriota bacterium | reverse complement strand
CGCATCGTTGATGGTAAGAAGGCTTGGGCGGGTGTTTGTCGAGCTTGCGCTGCAAGGTGCGGCGATGCATTTTCAGTGCACGTGCCGTGGTTGAAATATTGCCCTGATGCTCGGCCAGAACCTTCTGGATGTGTTCCCACTCCAGCCGGGCGACTGAGAGCGGCTCGGAGGCGATGTCCAGCGCCGCGTCGGGGGTGTCGCGCAGCAGCGCAGCCAGAATCTCGTCGGCGTTGGCCGGTTTGGCCAGATAGTGCTGCGCCCCCAGCCGCACCGCTTCGACTGCGGTGGCGATGCTGGCATAGCCGGTGAGCACCACGATGGCCAGCGCCGCATCGCGCGCAGCGAGTTCGGCCACCACCTTGAGGCCGGATTCGCCCGGCAGTTTCAGATCGACCACGGCATGGCTGGGCTGGAAACTGTCGGCCAGCGTGCGGGCGCTGGCCGCATCTCCGGCGTGGGCCACCTCGACCCCGCGCCGAGTCATGGCGCGAGCCAGCGCGGCGGCAAAATCGGCGTCATCTTCAACCAGTAACAGTTTCATCTTCATGGGGTGTCCTGCCAGGGGATCGTGATGCGCACACAGGTGCCGCCGCCGCTGCGCTCGGTCAATACCAGGCTGCCGCCCGCCCGCTCCAGCGTGGCATGCGTCAACGCCAGGCCGATGCCCCAGCCGCTGCCCGGTTTGTCGCTGAACAGTACCCGGCCCGCCTGCGCCTGCTGCACCCTCGAGAACCCGGGTCCCCGATCTGAAATATCGAGCGTGAGCGTCGCGTCTTGCACGCTTGCCTGGAACTCGACCGGTGACGCCGACACGTCAGCGGCATTGTTGAGGACATTGAGCACAGCCTGCTCGAATCCATCGGGCGGAACAAAGCTGCGGCTATCCGCAGGCCACTCGGTGCGCACCCGGGCATCGGGGCGGAGCAGCTGCCAGCGTTCGATCATGGCGGCAAGCCAGGTGTCTAGCGGCAGGGCAAGCGGGGCACTGTCCTGCGCGCGCGTCGCCAGCCGGGTGAGGATGTCCTTGCAGGCACGGGCCTGCTGTTCGAGCAGACGGCAGTCCGCACCGATGTCGGGATCGTTGGCGAATTCGCGGGCGAGTTCGTGCGCGGTGGTCTGGATGGTGGCAAGCGGCGTGGCCAGTTCGTGCGCGGCCAGTGCGGCCTGGGTGCCAAGCGCGAGGATGCGTTCATCGCGCAGCTGCTTTTCGCGCAGGCTGGCGAGTTCATGGTCACGCGTGCGCAGGGCGGCTTGCATCCGGGTGACAAAAAACGCGATCAGCGCGGCGCTGATGAGGAAGCTGAATCCCATGCCGGCCAGATGCATGCCGTAGGCGGCCACCGGGTCGGCGATCGCCAGCGGCTGGTAGAAAAACAGCAGCAGCGCATACAGTCCAGTCGCCAGACCTGCCAGCAGCCAGACCCAGCGCGATTGCAAACTGACCGCCGCAATGACCACGGGCACCAGCATCAGGGAAACAAACGGATTGGTGACGCCACCACTGAAAAACACCAGTACGGCAAACGCCACGAGGTCCGCCAGTAGGTGCGCGGTAAACTCCAGGTGCGTGGCCGGTGCGGCCTGGCGCAGCCGCCACCCCGTAGCCAGACTGAAGATGCCCATCAGGCCAAGCACCGTTGCCATGGGAATCAGCGGCATCGGTATCCGCAGCCCCCAGTGCAGCCAGATCAGCCCCGCCGCCCACCCGGCGATGAGCGACAGACGCAGCGTCAGCAGGCGCCCGAGCAGGGCGCGGGTGGGCAGGGTTGACAAAAGCGGGGTGGCGGCACCGGCAGACATGACGGCATTGTAATGCGCCCGTCCAGGCGGCCTGCAGGGTGCGACAATATGCCTCATTGTCAGCGCCCCGGCCTTGACGGTACTGTCAGACGATTCAATGAAAGTGTGGCCGGGCGGGTCAGCCGGACACCACGCAAACGCATGTGAGGAAACGGATGTCCCCGGTTGTATCAGCCTGCTTGATCACTCTGCTACTGGCCAGTCCGGCGGCACGGGCGGCAGACGTTCAGGTTACCGATGCCTGGGCGCGCGCCACCGTACCGGGACAGCAGGTCAGCGGGGCCTACATGCAGATCGAGGCCGGGGCCGACATGCGTCTGGTGGGCGTAGCCAGCCCGGCTGCCGTGCGTGTGGAAGTGCATGAAATGCGGATGGACGGTGATGTAATGCGGATGCGCAAGGTCGCCACGATCGACCTGCCCCAGGGCAAAGTCGTAGTGCTGAAACCGGGCGGTTATCACATCATGCTGATGAACCTGAAAAAGCCGATCGCACCCGGCGACATTGTCCCGCTCAAACTCGAACTGGAATCAGACGGAAAATCCAGAACGCTGGAGGTCAACGCCGTGGCGCGCGCACCCGGCAGCCACGCGCCCGCACCGCATCCCTGAACCGATTACTTCAGGCAGCGCAGCCTGCCAGCGCACCCCGCGCGCGCAAGTCTTCCAGCATGGCGCTGCCTGCCTGCATGAACAAGGCCGGATCGGGATGGCGGCTTTCGGCGGCCAGTTGCGTCAGCGCCGCTTGACCGCTGAGTGTGCCCGGCTCCAGCAGGGTCAGCAGGCGTGCCGTAAAGGGATTGATTTCGCTGAACTGTACCCGATCGTCGTGATCGCGAAACACCAGTAAAAAGGTTTCCGCCGGCTGCACTTTGCAGCGTGGCCGGATGCGGTGCACCGGCCAGTCGTAACGCAGATTGGCCAGCACTGGATTCAGGCGGGGAATGCCTGCGAGCAGGTCACCATGGGCATCCACCGGAGTGTCCAGACTGCGGTTGGAGACGGAAAGCACCAGCTCGATCCATTCGTAATGCGCCAGAGCCAGTACATAGGGCGGATAGTCGGCGGGCGCGGTCCATTCGTTCTGCAGAAACTGGATGAACTCGTCGGGAATCTGCCGGAAGTACGGGGTATGGCTGCGGTGAATGGAAAAAAACGCGCGCACCAGCCGCGGCCAGCGCCGCCCACCCAGCATTTGCCGCAA
>JAJXUS010000403.1 GCA_021782675.1 Acidobacteriota bacterium | reverse complement strand
TAAGGACAGCGCCGTCCGCTCGTCGCTCGACAGCAATTATGGCACGCAGTATTCGATCACCTCGGGCTCGGATAACTCCTACACGCTGACCATGAAGCCGGCCGTAGTGACCGATCTCGAGCAGCGTGCGCTTTCGCAATCCATCGACACCATCCGCCAGCGCATTGACAGCCTGGGCGTCAGCGAGCCGGTGATTGAGGAATACGGCCCCGGCAAAAATCAGATTCTGGTCGAGCTGCCGGGCATCGACGATCCGGGCCGGGTGAAAGATGTGATCCAGTCCACCGCGCGGCTGGAGATTCACGAAGTGCTCGGCGGCCCCTATCCCGACCAGCAGAATGCGTTGCAGGCCAACGGCGGCACGCTGCCACCGGACTCCGAAGTAATGGGCTGTTCGCAGGGCTCAAGCTGCTCCGGCCAGTTCTACCTGCTCAAGCGAATCTCCATCGTCGCCGGCAGCGACTTCCGCGATGCCCAGCCTTCGCTGGACATCAACCAGCGACCGGATGTGAGCTTTACGCTGACCCGCACCGGCGGCGACCGCTTTTATCAGTACACCAGTTCGAACATTGGCAAGAGCATGGCCATCGTGCTCGATAACTCAATCCGCGAAGTGGCGGTGATTCAGGGTGCGATCCGCGATCGCGGCCAGATCTCCGGCGGCGGATTTACGCAGGAGACGGCGCAGAACCTGTCGTTGCTGCTGCGGACGGGGGCCCTGCCGGCGTCGATTCACTTTCTGGAGGAGCGCACCATCGGGCCTTCGCTCGGTGCGGACTCGATCCGCCATGGCGTAGAGGCAGCGGCGGCCGGTCTTATCGTCGTGATGGTGTTCATGCTGTTCTACTATCACGGCGCGGGCATCAACGCCGACCTGGCGCTGATCCTGAACCTGATCATTCTGCTGGGCTTTATGGGCTACAGCCACGCAACGCTCACGCTGCCCGGCATCGCCGGCGTCATTCTTACGATCGGTATGGGCGTGGACTCGAACGTCCTGATCTTCGAGCGTATTCGTGAAGAGCTGCGCGCTGGGAAGTCGCCCTCCGCGGCCGTGGATCAGGGATTTGCGCACGCCTTTCAGACCATCATCGACACGCACGTGACGACCATCGTCTCGGCGGCCATCCTTTTTCTGTTCGGCACCGGGCCGGTCAAGGGATTTGCCGTGACGCTGACCATCGGTTTGCTGGCAAACCTGTTTACGGCTGTGTTTGTTTCGCGCGTCATCTTTGAGGCGAGCCTGAACCGCCGGCCGCGCGGCGAGCCCATCTCGATCGGCTAGCTCCCAGGGGTTGGGCGGCTTGACGCAGCGGATGGATTGAACGGAACGATCGGAGCGCAGGGTGGAATTTTTTCACGGAGTAAATATCGACTGGCTGGGGAAGAAGTGGTACTTTCTTGGCTTTTCTCTCATCTTCAGCGTGGCCGGGGTGCTGTCGCTGGCGTTTTGGCACGGTCTCCCGCTGGGCGTGGATTTCCAGGGTGGAACACTGATCTACCTGAAGTTTGAGCAGACCCCGAACGTGGGCCGGGTGCGCTCTGCCGCAGACAAGGCCGGGCTGCACGATGTAAAGATTCAGCGTTTTGGCCGCCCTGCAGACAATGAGATCATCGTCTCTCTACCGCAGCGCGATACCAAAGAGACCTCGCTCGACGCCGGCCGCGCCGCCATTGTTCGCGCACTGCAGCAGAACTACAGCACCAACGCAGCCGCCAGCGCAAGCAAGTTTGACCTGGACAATGCCACGCGCGAACAGCTCGCGGCCTTCCTGACGCAGCAGGACCCGCTGCACCTGAACAACAGTGCTGTCGAGCAGGTGCGCTATCCGGAGATTGCCGCGGCAATTACCGACTACCGCGATAAGGTGGAGGGCGGCGTACTGCCGAGCATTACCTCGCTGACCGGACATGCGGATCCCGCCGTCGTCAGCGCGCTGGAGCAGAATGCCTACCTCTCGGGCTTTTCCGTCCGCAATACGGAGATTGTCGGGCCGCAGGTGGGCGCGCAACTGCGCCGCCAGGCGCTGCTGGCGACGCTCTATTCGCTGGCCGGCATGCTGGTGTATCTCTGGTTCCGGTTTGAGCTGATCTATGGCGTAGCCGCCGTTGTGGCCGTTTTCCATGACACGCTCATCACGGTCGGCGCCTTCAGCCTGACCAACCGGGAAATGACCCTGACGGTGGTTGCGGCGATCCTTACGCTGATCGGCTATTCAATGAACGACACCATCGTCGTCTTCGACCGCATCCGCGAAAACCTGCGGCTCGTTCGCCGCGGCTCGCTGTCGAGCATTGTCAACCTCAGCATTAACCAGACGCTGAGCCGGACCGTCCTCACCTCCGGCCTGACATTTCTCACGGTGCTCTGTCTCTTCCTGTTTGGCGGGGAAGTGCTGAACGGCTTCTCCTTCGCACTCGTCATCGGCATCCTGATCGGCACTTACTCGTCTATCGCGGTGGCCGCCCCCATGCTGGTGGCGTACCAGGACTGGCGTGCGCGCCGTGGCAAGGCGGCAGCCTTGCCCGCGGCGAAGCGTTCGCGCGCCTGATTCCGGAATTGTTCCGGCACGCCCCCGTTGCCGGAACAAATGCACAGGCTGCAGTGCAGCGCGAAAAAAGTTGATTCATCCGGGAACTTTCGAAACCCACTGCGGTGTCTAAGTTCGAGGAACACACGGCGCCAGACGGCTGGCGCACGGGGGATAACAAAATGTTCGAAGACAGCACCTTCGAATCGGGCGGCAAGCTGAAGACCAAAAGCAAGTACTGGATGCTTGCCACGGCCATACTGAACGTCAGCGTTGTTGCCATCCTGATTCTTATTCCACTGATCTATCCTGAAGCGCTTCCCAAACAGGCCATGGCGACCCTGCTGGTTGCCCCACCGCCACCGCCGCCGCCGCCACCACCACCACCGCCCGAGGTCAAGGTTGTCCCCGTGCATGTGGAGTCAATGGCGGACGAACTGCAGGCCCCGAGCAAGATTCCAAAGCAGATCAAAATGGTGAAGGA
>JAJXUS010000402.1 GCA_021782675.1 Acidobacteriota bacterium | reverse complement strand
GGGATTGACGAAAATGCCGCGACCACATCACCGAGAGCTGATCTGCACAACATCAAACTACGGGCTCGTCGATCACCTTGGCTGGAGATGAACCTTGTTCCACCGAGCGTGTCGCGAAAATTGCGGCATGGATTCAAGACGTCTCACATCGCCGAAATGCTCGTCCGCCGCTTCATTGCTGGCGAAACCGACGCGGTCTATCTGGTCTACAACGAGTTTCAATCCGTCATTCAGCAGCGGGTGGTCGTCAAGCGGGTCCTGCCCATCCGGGAGGTGGGCCAGGAAGACGTGGCCAGCGCGAGGGAACTGACCCACGAAGAGCGGGAGGAGCTGGCAAAATCTGCGCGCACCGCGGGAGTGAGCCTGAGTCCGGAGGACACTCACGAGGCGGACGAGGAGGCCAGCAAATTTGGCACCGCGAATGTGGATTACATCTACGAGCAGCCGCCGCGCCAGTTGCTGGCTGTCCTGTTGCCGCGCTATATCGCCACGCAGATTTACCAGGCGCTGATGGAGTCGGTCGCCGCCGAGCACGCGGCCCGTATGACCGCGATGGATTCAGCGACCAACAACGCGACGGACATGATCGATGCCTACACGCTGACAATGAACCGTCTGCGCCAGGCGGCGATCACCAAAGAGATTATCGAAATTGTCAGTGGAGCCGCGGCGCTGTAGCGGCAGGGAATCTGGAAAGGATTTATGGCTGAGAACATTGGACACGTAATCAAGATCTCCGGTCCGGCGGTCGATGTGCAGTTCGACGAGGCACACATGCCACCCATTTACGAGGCGCTGCGCGTCACCAGCGAAGGGTTCGAAGTGCCTGCGCCGCTGGAGGTGATTCTGGAAGTGCAGCAGCACCTGGGCGAAGGCCGCGTGCGCTGCATCGCCATGGAAGCGACCGAGGGCATGGTGCGCGGTATGAAGGCGATTGATATGGGCGGTCCGATCACCGTACCCGTGGGCCGGCCGACGCTGGGCCGGGTGCTGAACGTGATCGGCAAGCCGGTCGATGAGCTGGGTCCGGTGGATGCAAAGGAGTATCGGCCCATCCATCGGCAGGCACCGGCGTTCGACGAACAGTCCACGCGCGAAGAGATGTTTGAGACCGGCATCAAGGTCATTGACCTGATCCAGCCGTTTCTGAAAGGCGGCAAGACCGGCCTGATGGGTGGCGCGGGCGTCGGCAAGACGGTCGTCATTCAGGAGTTGATCAACAACGTTGCCAGCAAGCACGGCGGCTTCTCGGTCTTTGCCGGCGTGGGCGAGCGCACCCGCGAAGGCAATGATCTGTGGCTGGAATTTCAGGAGTCCGGCGTTATCGATCTGAAGCAGCTCGATAAGTCCAAAGCCGCGCTGATCTACGGCCAGATGACCGAGCCCCCCGGAGCCCGGCTGCGCGTCGCGCTCACGGCTCTCACGGTTGCGGAATACTTCCGTGACGAAGAAGGCGCGGACACGCTGCTGTTCATCGACAACATCTTCCGTTTCACGCAGGCGGGGTCTGAAGTCTCCACACTGCTCGGCCGCATGCCTTCCGCTGTCGGCTACCAGCCGAACCTGGCGACGGAGATGGGCGAGCTGCAGGAGCGCATCACCTCCACCAAAAGCGGCTCGGTTACCTCGGTGCAGGCGATCTACGTGCCTGCCGATGACTTTACCGATCCGGCCCCGGCGACGACGTTTGCTCACCTGGATGCCACCACGGTGCTTTCGCGGCCGCTGTCGGAGCTGGGCATCTACCCCGCCGTCGATCCGCTGGCGTCCACCTCACGCATCCTGACGCCCGCCATTGTCGGGCAGGAGCACTATGACGTTGCGCAGGGCGTAAAGCGCATTCTGCAGCGCTACAAGGATCTGCAGGACATCATCGCGATTCTCGGCATCGACGAGCTTTCCGAGGAAGACAAGCTCACCGTGGCCCGCGCCCGCAAGGTGCAGAAGTTCCTGTCGCAGCCGTTCCATGTTGCCGAGCAGTTCACGGGCATTCAGGGGCGCTACGTTAAGGTCGCCGACACGGTGCGCAGCTTTAAGGAAGTCATCGAAGGCAAGCACGACGATGTGCCCGAGCAGGCCTTCTACATGAAGGGCGACATCGACGAAGTGCTGGAAGCTGCCGGCAAGATGAAACAGGCGGTTTAACCCAGGGAGCATAGGCGGCAGAATGGCGGAAGCAAACGCAATGCACGTTCGGCTGGTGACGCCGGACAAAATCTTCCTGGACGGATACGCCGATGCGGTGTCTCTGCCGGGCCGCTCCGGCTATCTGGAGGCGCTGTACGGACACGCGCCGCTGCTGACGGAGTTGAGCGCCGGAGAAGTTGCGCTGCGTGGCGGCGAGCTCGACGGCCGCCGTTATTTCGCTGCGTGGGGCTTTGCGGAGGTGCTGCCGGATCGCGTCACCATCCTGGCGGAGAGCGCGCTCGAGCCGCAGGAGATTTCTATGCCGGATGCACAGGCCGAGCTGGAACGGGGACACCATCTTTGGAACGAAGCCGGCGAAAACAGTACTCGCTATCAGGAAGCGAATGCTGTCATTCATGAAGCGGAAGAGCGCCTGAGTGTAGCGCAGGGAAGCGGCCACAGCGAATAAACACCGCCAACCGTGCGGCGCTAGGTTTTTCCGGGTGACGTGGACTTGCTTTCTGTCCGGTCGAGCGCACCGGTAAGCTCGGCGATGCGGAGGATGTTGTGCTGCTCACACCATCCGCTCACCCCGCGGGCAATGTGTTCCACGGCCCGCGGATCGGCATAGCTCGCCGTGCCTACCTGTACCGCGGTAGCGCCCGCCAGCAGGAACTCCACCACATCTTCCGGGGACGTAATGCCGCCCATCCCCAGCACTGGAATCGGGACGGCGCGTGACACCTCGTAGACCATCCGCAGCGCGAGCGGCTTGATCGCCGGCCCGGACAGACCGCCGGTAAAGTTCGACAGGCGGCTGCGGCGCGTGGCGGCATCGATCGACAATCCCACAAAGGTGTTAACCGCAGAGAGCGCGTCCGCGCCGCAATC
>JAJXUS010000401.1 GCA_021782675.1 Acidobacteriota bacterium | reverse complement strand
GAACTGGACCATCGTTCCGTCAGCACCCAGAACCAGTGCCCCTTTCCTGACTTTTCCAGCCGCCGCGCGCAGCTTGTGTTCAATCTCGCTACGGCGTTCCGCGAAGCTGGCGATAACATGACCCCTGCGACGCAGCGTATCAGCATAGCGTCCGGCATGAGGAATGGTCAGCTCGCCGCGACTGAGAAAACGATGTCCTGCAGTCACATTGCCGCTTCGCAGCCCGAAAACCCGGCCGGCAACGACGCGCGCGCCGTGCATCATCACAAGACCGTGCACCGGCCGCACAAACTCAACTTCGCCGCTACCCCAGCGCATAAGCTTGGCGACCGGCAATTTTTTAAGGCTCATCTCGACGATTGCCGCCAGGTGCCGCGCCAGCGGTTCACCCTTCTGTTTCGAGCGATACACGAAGTATTCACCCTTCTCACCACTGCGGCGCTCGAGGCTGCCCGGGTCAACGCCGCATGACTTGGCAAATCCGCTCAATGCGGCTGTGGGCTTGCCTGATGGATCGTAGCCAGCACTGACCGAGGGGCCGCGGCGCTCGACAATGCGATCTGGCTGTCTCCCGAGCACGCCGGTAGCGAGCACGGCCAGTCGCCGGGGCGTCGCAAACACCTGCTGCGTGCTGTCAGCACGCAGCAGGGCATTCCGGCCCAGGCCTTCCATCACCGCAGCTGCGAACGCCTCGGCGAGTCGCTGGAGCGACTTAGGTGGAAGTTCCTCGGTGAGCAGTTCGACAAGCAGGATATCGCCGGTCTGGCGCGGAGGAACGCGATTCCCTTCCGCTTTCGCAGATCTTGCGCTCATGTATTATTTCGCTGCGTCTGCTTCAACAGGGGAAAGCCGAGCGCCTGGCGCGACTCGAAATAGCTCTGCGCCACAAGACGAGCCAGGGCACGCACACGCCCGATATAGGCTGCACGCTCTGTTGTAGAAATGGCGCCGCGCGCGTCCAGAAGGTTGAATGTGTGGGAGCATCTCATGACCATCTCGAAGCCGGGCAGCGGAAGCTTCTCGGCCATGAGGCGCCTAGCCTCGGATTCGTAGTCGTTGAACTGCTGGAAAAGCCAGTTGATGTTGCTGTGCTCGAAGTTGTAGCGCGACTGCTCGACTTCGTTCTGGTGGTACACGTCACCGTAGCTGACGCCGTCTGTCCATTCGATATCATAGACACTGTCGACACCCTGAAGGTACATGGCCAGCCGCTCGAGACCGTAGGTGATCTCGCCGAGCACCGGCTTGCAGGGCAGGCTCCCAACCTCCTGAAAATAGGTAAACTGCGTCACCTCCATGCCGTCCAGCCAAACCTCCCAGCCCAGGCCCCAGGCACCGAGTGTGGGCGACTCCCAGTCGTCTTCCACGAACCGGATGTCGTGCGCCCGGGTATCAATGCCGAGCGTCCTCAGGGACCCGAGATACAGATCCTGAATGTTGTCGGGCGATGGCTTAAGTACCACCTGGAACTGATAGTAGTGTTGCAACCGATTTGGATTATCACCATAGCGGCCGTCCTTAGGGCGTCGCGACGGCTGGACATACCCGGCTTGCCACGGTTCCGGCCCCAATGCGCGCAGAAATGTGGCCGTATGGAAGGTTCCGGCCCCCATCTCCATGTCGTAGGGCTGGAGAATGATGCAGCCCCGATCGGCCCAGTACCGCTGCAGCGCCAGTATGAGATCCTGAAAGTTCAGAAATTGTCCCTTGCTGATTTATAAACGGCCTTATCGGCCGGATTATAACCTGTCGAACGCTGCAGGTGCACGGAGTGTGGATCGCTACGGTCTAAATCGTATGCGAGCTCCTGACAGCCGTGACTCCCGCCGGGGCGGAGTTTGCCGGTCCGGTCAGATTCTGGGCTTTCATCCCCGGATTCGGGCCTTCTGAAGGGCCGCCATATAGGCGAACCAGCTGGTTGTAAATCTTCCGGAAATGATGCAGGAAAAACGCACCACGGTGCGCGGGGTTGTTCCGGACCGGGCTAGGCAATGACGCCGCGAGTTGAGCAGCCTGAACTAGGGAAATCCGCGATACGGGTATCCCCCAATAGGCCTGGGAGGCAGCCCCGACCCCGTAGATACCACGTCCGAATTCGGCGGTGTTGAGGTAGATTTCCAGTATCCGGCGCTTGCCGAGGTGATGCACCAATCCCCAGGTGAGCAGCGCTTCATTCCCTTTGCGCAGGAAGGTGCGTGACGGAGTCAAAAACAGATTTTTTGCTGTCTGCTGCGAAATCGTGCTGGCACCATAGACAATGCGCCCCTTCCTGAGGTTGTACTCGAACGCATCGCGCATGGCGGTAAAATCGAATCCGTCATCTTCATAGAAGCGGCTGTCTTCCGCGACAATGACCGCGCGCTGCAGATACCCGGGAATCTCCCATAAAGGCACTGGATTCCAGCGCATGCGCGGCCAGTGATTGGCTGACCGCACCGACAGATAATGGCGCATGAAACGCGTTTCGGGGATTGCGCCGTGCTCAAGCTGCTGCCAGTTCGGCCAGAGGCTGGCGAGATAGACCAGATCGGCGACAACAAAAAGCACAATGACACGCAGGACCCAGCGGACTGCCCGCCACAATCCCGCCGGCTGGCGTCCTGAACGTTTCGCTCTAGCCATCTTTACTGACTTCCGGTGCTTGCCCGAAGGCCGATACACGAATCAATGCGGAGACGCGCATGCTCTTTTTTGCGCACTCCGGAACCCTTACAAAAGTATACCAGCACAGCCGGCACGAGGGCTCATACCGGGCGGCACGTCCTCGCAACTCCTTTTTGCCCTACCCGGGACTCCGTCGGCCTTCCCGGCAGCCGGACTGGCGCTGTCCGCCGACCAAATCACGTTGGAGGAAAGCGCAACGGACCGGAAACCAGGCGTTCGAATTCGGTAATTTCCGGGAATTTGGAATTCCTATTTATCGACCCCTGTCAGCGGGGTGGGAATGGACAGACACCGCGAATTCGCATAAGGTTCATGCTCAGGCTTCGCCATACACGGTGAAGCCAGACCCGAACCA
>JAJXUS010000400.1 GCA_021782675.1 Acidobacteriota bacterium | reverse complement strand
GTCGGACACGCAAACTCTCCTGCCTTAGATGCTGGGCCCTCCGGGTTTGGACTCACAAACCTCGCGCCTTGCATCGAGCGGCAGAAGCGCTCCACTACACTGATAACACGGAGCGAAGAGACGATGATGAACCGGCTGCGAACCACCCTGGAAATGATTAAGTGGGAGCACTCGATCTTTGCTCTTCCCTTTGCGCTGACCGGCGCCATGCTGGCGGCCGGGGGGCTGCCTGCCTGGCGCGTGCTGGCGTGGATTGTTGTCTGCATGGTCACGGCGCGGTCGGCGGCCATGGCGTTTAACCGATGGGCAGATGCCGATCTGGACCGGGCGAATCCGCGGACCGCTTCGCGCGCTATCCCCGCCGGGACGCTGTCCCGTCGCTTCACCCTGGGCTTCACGATTGTCTGCGCGGCGCTGTTCGTCTTCGCGGCCAGTCAGCTGAATCGCTTGACGCTGATTCTTTCGCCGGTTGCCCTGGCGGTGCTGTTTCTCTACTCCTACACCAAGCGGTTTACCCGGTGGTCGCATCTGGTTCTGGGATTTTCGCTGGGCATGGCACCGGCGGCTGCCTGGATCGCTGTGCGCGGGAGCCTCGATCCAAAGATTCTGATCCTGACCGGGGCGGTGCTGCTTTGGGTGGCTGGCTTCGATGTGCTCTATGCGTGCCAGGACTACGAGCACGACCGGACCGCGGGACTGAACAGCATTCCGCAGGCCTGGGGTATTCCGGGCGCATTCCGGGCAGCGCGTCTCATGCACCTTTGCATGGTGGTCATGCTGTTCTGGCTGGCACGCGCCTTTCGTCTGGGCCCCATCAGCATGGTGGGCATTGCGCTGGTCGCGCTGCTGTTGCTCTACGAGCACACAATTGTTTCGCCAACAGATATGCGCCGGCTGAATGCCGCATTTTTCACGCTGAACGGAATCATCTCCTGCGTCTTCTTTTTTGCAATCGCAGCAGATCTGCTCTATCGCGTTTGACCCGAGGATTGCAAAAAAAAGCCCCGGAGCTTTCGCTTCAGGGCTAACTGCAGGACAAGGGGAGCTTTTACGCAGTGCGTCCTTCGTTCTGACGGTGTTGATCGCGAACCGCATCGATCTTTTCATTGATCCGGTCCTTAACGTTGTCGATGGTGCCGGACGCATTGGCGCGCGCGTTGGCGCGGTCGTCCCGGGTCACTTCATCGGCGGCATCCTTGGCGTTGCCCCACGTCTCCTTGACTGCGCCCTTCGCCTGGTCCATAGTGCCACGATTCGCCAGCTCATCGTTGCCAACGGCTTCACCGATGGCTTGCTTCACTTTTCCGACTGCCTGATCGATCTTTCCGGAAACCTGTTCTTTGTTCATAAAAACTCCTTCATGAGTTGGTTTCGGCCGCCATGAGATTTCCCCCTCATCGCGGCCTCGGGTTGGCTAGAAAACTTTTGCCAAACCGCAGGACGGGGACGCGTCGAAAGCCGTCGCCGCTAAAGTGCGGATCGTCTGCCGCCTATAATCGCGAAAATAAGAACAACAACGGCAACGATCAACAGAATGTGGATGTAGGCTCCGAGCACGTGGAAGCCGACAAAGCCAAGCAGCCACAAAATCAGCAGAATTACGAAAATGGTCCATAACATGGGCGTCTCTCCTTGCAGCCTGTCCGGCAATTTCCGGTCAGGTACTTGTCATAGGTTGCGTGAGAGGCGGTTCGAGGTTGCCGGAACCGAAACTCTAAGAATAAGAAAACTAGTTTCGCGGTGAGGGAAAAGCATGAAAGTTGCGATCCAGGGTGAACTTGGCTCTTTCAGCCATCAAGCGGCGCGGCAACTGGCGCCAGAGTCGTCTCCAGTGGCCTGCGCCACGGCGCTCGATGTGATTCGCGCACTGGAATCGGGTGTGGCGGAGCAGGCGGTAATCCCCGTCGAAAACAGTCTGGCTGGTTCCGTGGTCGATTTCTACGATCTCTTTTTCGATCACGAATTCGCGGTACGCCGCGAACTCCAAATGCGAATCCGGCATAATCTGCTAGGAAGGCCGGGAGCCAGCATCGCGGGGCTGCGCCGGGTTTTGTCGCATCCGGTCGCCCTGGCGCAGTGCCGGGACTTTTTCGCTGCCCATCCCAGACTGACGGCCGAGGGCTTTTACGATACCGCGGGAGCTGTGCAGCATGTGATGCGTAAGAAAGACCCTTCGGTGGGCGCCATCGCCGCCCGGCAGGCCGCGACGCAATACGGTGCGGAGGTGCTGCAGGAGGGTATTGAGGACCGGGCCCAGAGCTTCACCCGCTTCTGGCTGATCGGCGCGGAGACTCGCAGTTCCACGCCCCCGGCCAAGCTCTCCGTCATGTTCTCACTCGAAAACCGGCCTGGGGCGCTGCTGCAGGCCCTTACCGCCTTCGCCGCGCGGCAGATGAACCTGACCAAAATCGAGTCGCGGCCGCTGGTCGGCCATCCCTGGGAGTACGTTTTTTATGCGGATGTGGCCATTACCGCCGCGCAGGAGGCCGAGATCGTCCTGAACGATCTGCGGGGAATCTGCCCGATGGTGAAAGAACTGGGACGGTATCGCGCTGCGAAGGGGACAGTGTGAGGGCGGTCACGGATCTTTAGCTCCCGCGGCCCACTGCCGATGAAGTTTGCGTGGAACCGGAATCGTTTGCTCCACGTAGCTGCATCCTAAAGGAATGTGAATGTGCGTAGTCTGTGGCGCGTGCACTCGAGCGGAGGGAAGGCTTTCTGAGGATACCGCCCAAGTTTGTTTCTTAAGCGATTGATTCTAAATGGCGGTTCGGTTTGGCTCGGGGACCTTGCGACCGAATTCGATTTGCGGAGTCTAATAGCTAATTATCTGACAGAAGGGGACTCAATGGTGAGCGACTTTTTAAGTGTGATCCAGCCCAGCGATCCCAACCAGCGCGAGGCAAACTCAGAGGGCCGGGCATTGCCGATTCTTCCCGTGCGCGATACGGCTTTGTTCCCGCACGCAGTGCTGCCGCTGACGGTGGGTAGGGAAAGCTCTATCCAGCTGATCCAATCGCTGGG
>JAJXUS010000399.1 GCA_021782675.1 Acidobacteriota bacterium | reverse complement strand
GCCGCAGCCGCGCAGGCCAATAAGGAGCTGGGGCTGCTGGAGCCCAGCCGCGCCGACGCGATCCTCCGCGCCGCGCAGGAGGTGATCGATGGAAAGTGGAACCATGCCTTCGTCGTCGACGCGTTTCAGGCCGGGGCGGGCGTCAGCCTGCACATGAATACAAACGAGGTGGTCGCCAACCGCGCCAATGAGCTGCTGGGCGGCGAGCTGGGAAGCTATCAGCCCATCCACCCCAACGACCACGTGAACTACGGGCAGTCGACGAACGATGTGTTCCCGACGGCGATGCGGCTCGCCACGCTGCTGGCGCTGGAGAGCTTGTATCCCGTGCTGGATGGACTGGCTGGCTCGTTTGCCGCGAAGGCCAAAGAATTCGACGGCATTTTGAAATCCGGTCGCACGCATATGCAGGATGCGGTGCCGATCCGGCTGGGGCAGGAGTTTGCCGCGTACGGCTTGGCCGTGCGCAAGGCGCAGGAAGCGATTCGCCGGGCAAGCGATAGCCTGCGCGAGCTGGGCCTGGGCGGCTCCGCCGTGGGCACCGGCATCAACACACATCCCGACTATCGCGAGCAAGCCATCGCGCACCTGGCGCGAATCTCCGGCCAGACGCTGCGGCCGGCCGGGGACATGCGCTGGGCCATGCAGTCTAACGCCAGCATGGCGGAGGTGAGCGGCGCGCTGCGGCTGCTGGCGCTCGAGATCATCCGCATCTCCAACGACCTGCGCCTGCTGTCCTCCGGGCCCAACACAGGCCTGGCCGAGATCTCGCTGCCTGGCCTGCAGCCGGGCTCCTCCATCATGCCCGGCAAGATCAACCCGGTGATGCCGGAGCTGGCAGCGATGGTGTGCTTTCAGGTGGTGGGAAATGACACAGCCACTGCGATGGCCGTGCAGGCCGGCCAGCTGGAGCTGAACGTGATGATGCCCGCCATGGCGCACAACACGCTGCAGTCCATCGCAATCCTGACGAACATGCTGCGCCAGTTGGATCGCCGCTGCGTGGCGGGCATCACGGCCAACGCAAAGCGCTGCGAGTTTTACGCGCAGAGTACGGTCTCGCTGGCGACCGCGCTGAACCCGTACATCGGGTACGCGAAGGCCGCCGAGATCGTGAAGGAGTCAGTGGCGAGCGGGCAGTCCATCATCGAGATCGCGCGGAAGAAGAGGCTGCTGAGCGAGGCCGAGATCGCCGAAATCCTCGACCCGAAGCGCATGACCGAGCCGCAGCCGCCGCTGGCGGCGGCCCGGCAGCGGGACACGGTCGCCGATACCAAGGGATAGAAACCGCCTCTGGAAAGCACTGGGCATTGTCTGCGCGTTGAAAAAAGTTTGTGCACCGCAAGCCCGTGACTTTCTACAGCATGACGACAAGCGGACGGAAGGCCCTGACAGAATATGTGAAAGCGCTGCTGGGCGACGCGTTATAAGGGGTCCACCGGAGCAGCCAGGTAGAAGCAGATTCCCTTCGGGAATGACAGAAAAAAATCTAACCCCACCGCTGCGGATATAACCAGTTTTCTGTGGGAATGACAGGAAGAAAAGCAGAAGCGGAAGTGACGACCAGCAGCAACGGCAAAGGCAGAAGCGAGGAAGTGGATACGAGAGTTTGTTGTTCTGGTTGTCATCCCCGCAGGGGATCTGCATGTATGTCTGCCTGTCGTGGCGGGAAGGCCAACCAAAGCTCCTAGACACGGCGGCGCAAGCGATCAAACACCGCAAACAAGACCACGCCGACTAATGCATTCACCACGGCGCGGATGAGCTGATGCACCCAAATCCATTGCTGGTGCATACCCAGCAGACGACCGAGAATGACGATGTGCAGCGCGCTGGCCAGCAGCATAAAGACAAAGTTGATGATGAGCCGTGAGCCGGGATTTTCCACATCCACGCGCACTCCGATTGAGGCGGCCATATACCCCACAATGCAGTCCACGATGCCGTTGATGCCCAACGGCAGGTGGGTCATCGCATCCTGAATGATGCCGATGATCATGCCGATGAGCGTGCCCGCCACCGGACTGCGCCGAGAAACCGCAAAGTAGATGACCACCAGCACCGGCAGGTTGAGCGCCTGAATGCTGGGAAAACGCAGCGGCAGGTAAACCTGCAGAAAGATCGCTAGGACCGGAATCAGAATGAGCGCAGCCGGGTGAAAGCCGTGCTCGTCCTTTTCGCGCCGCGTGCTGTGAGGGATCATCGCCATGGTCAGGGCTGCGACTCTGGATCAGGGTTAGCCGGCGTAGCGGTGGTGGTGGACTTCTTGCGTCTGGCGGCGGTGCCCGCCGTGTGGGCTGGCGCGGCGTCCGGCTTCGTATCTGCCGAGTGCACCGATGCAGCAGTGGAACGGGGCCTGGCACGTGTGGGCGCAGTTTGAGTCGGCTCTGCGGTATTTCCGGCAGTGGCCGGGGCACTGGCGGCAGGTTGCGCCGGGAATGTCTGCACCGGATACGTCGCACCCGGCTGCAGACTGCTGGCGGGTGGCGTCGCACCCGGCGTAAAACGATCAGGATGCAAGGGAGCGGGCGGGTGGACTGGCGGCGGCGGAGCATTCGCGTCGATCGGCTTGCCATCCGGGCCCAACTGCGGCCCCGCAGCGACGCCGGGCAGGCGTTGCGCCAGAATATCGGCCGCCTTCTGCTCGCTGGTGGTCACATCCTGCTGCATGGCGGCGGGCATAGAGTCGCTGGTCTGCGTGACGACCAGAACCTCATCCAGCCGCGTGAGGTTCACAGCGGGCTTTACCAGCAACGCGACATAGGGATTGCGCTCCGGGTCCGCGATCGTGCGTTCCACCGTACCGACCGGCATGCCGCGCGGAAAGATTCCGTCGCCGCCGCTTGTCACAACCGGCTCACCGGGTTGGATACGCTCGTCGGGCAGAACATCGACAATCTCAAGCTGCCCGGCGGTGTTGCCGCGCAGAATGCCACGGAGCCTTGTTTGCGTCAGGATGACACCGAGGCCGCTGGTGGGGTCGTTCAGCTCCAGCACCTGCGCGGTGCCGGCAAAGACGTTGCGGATTTTGCCCACC
>JAJXUS010000398.1 GCA_021782675.1 Acidobacteriota bacterium | reverse complement strand
GCGCGGCGACGTGCACCTGCGTCGCCGCAGGTCTTTCGTCTGTCTGCGGGTATACGCTTGCCGGGCTTGCTTCACGCAATCAAAAACTGCTGCACGAATGGTTCAAAAGTAACCACCTCCGTTACTCTTGGGTAAACCACTGATTCAGCGACAACCGCCCTCGCTTCGGGTATAAACCACTAGGAATTCGGACAGACTTACTGGAATGATTTTTGTTTTGCCGGGACGAGGGACCTTAATGGCAGATCAGGCGCACGAACCTTCCGCAGTGGAGTTGATTGAGGCAATTGCACGATCCCTGGTCGATAAGCCTGACCAGGTAACGGTCCGCGCGGAGGTGCGCGATAGCGGCACCGTCCTGCACCTTCGGGTTGACCCCTCGGACGTGGGCAAGATCATCGGCAAGCAGGGACGGACTGCGCGCTCTCTGCGCACCATTCTTGGAGCGGTGAGCGTCAAGTTGCATCACCGCTACAGTCTGGAAGTGATCGAAGAAGGCAAAGAGGGCGGCCACACCCACGCGGGATAGCCGCCACCTGAAGGCGTTTTGCGCGGCCGCAGCGCGCCCGCACGGCATGACAGAATAAAGACGTGCCGGAGCAGGAATTGTGGACCATAATTGCGCGGATCGTTAAGCCGCAGGGGCGCCGCGGCGAGGTGCTGGCGGAGATTCATACCGATTTTCCGGAGCGCTACCAGCAGGGTTCCACTGCCTTTCTGCAGCGCGCCGGCTCGCCCGTGCCTCTCCCCGTTACCATCGAGGGGAGCTGGCTGCACAAGGACCGCATCGTCCTCAAGCTATCCGGCATTGACTCAATTTCAGACGCCGAGCCGCTGCGCGGGGCGCAGCTCGTCATCCCTCCAGAAGATCGAATGGCGCTCGATGCCGGAGCTGCGTATATCCAGGATATCTGCGGCTGCGACCTGGTTGACCTGGCGACGGATGGGTCGCCTGTGGTGGGCATCATTCAGGATGTTATCCAGCAGCCGGAAACGATCGATCTGCTGGTCGTGACCGCACCCGATGGCAGCGAGCACTGGATTCCGTTCGCTGCTGCCTATCGGCCCCAGATCGACCTGGCCGCGCGGCGGGTAAGCCTCTATCTGCCGGCGGGAATTCTGGCGATCAACGCGACGTCTGCCGCAAGAGATACGGGCGACACGGAAGGCCCGCTGCCGCAATCGTAAGGAACCGCCATGCGATTCGACATCATTACCATCTTTCCGGACTTCTTCACGGGACCGCTGGAACACGGCATTCTGGGGAGGGCGATTGAAGCCGGCCTGGTGCAGGTAAAAGCGCATAACCTGCGCGACTTTACCGACGACCGGCATCAAACCGTCGATGACCGGCCATTCGGCGGCGGCGAAGGTATGGTGCTGACGGCGGAGCCGCTATTTCGCGCTGTGGAATCGCTCGGCATCGCGCCGAAAGCCTCTCGGGACCAGGCGCGCGAGCAAGTCATCCTTTTGTCCGCCCAGGGCCGGCGTTTTTCGCAGAGCTGGGCGCGCTCGCTAACCGGGGTAGAGCGCATCACACTTCTCTGCGGACGGTATGAAGGCGTGGATGAGCGGGTGAGCGAACTGCTGGCGGATGAAGAACTGTCGATCGGCGACTATGTATTATCGGGCGGAGAACTGGCGGCCGCTGTCGTGGTGGATGCGCTGACACGGCTGGTGCCAGGGGCGCTGGGCAATGCGGAATCCTCGCGCAATGAGAGCTTCGCCGCCTCCGGCGCCGATGCGGCCGGGCAGGACACGGGGATCCTCGATTGCCCGCAGTACACCCGGCCATCCACGTTTCGGGGACACACGGCGCCGGCCGTCCTGCAGTCTGGCAATCAACGGCAGATTCGGCAATGGCGGCGCGAGCAGGCTCTGGCCAAAACGCGGCGCAACCGGCCCGATCTGCTGGCCCATGCCGCGTTGACGGAAGCAGACCGGAAATTTCTGCAGGAGATGGATGAACCGCCAGAAAGGGAGACGCCTTAAGGGTTGAGGGGGGTCACGCGGCTGCAGTTTGGCCTGCCAAATCGCAGATGAAACCAGTGAGTAGCGAAAGGAACTCAGCGGCGCTGATGATGTCTCAGCAGGAACAACAACCCGGAACCGAAGATTTTCTGCTGCGTGGTGGCAGCGAGATGGCCGAGCGTGTGCGGACCCTCGACTGGTCCAAAACGCCGCTTGGGCCCCTGGAAGACTGGCCCCAGAGTCTGCGAACCTGCGTCAGCATCTGCCTGAATTCTCGCTTTGCCCTCCTCATCTGGTGGGGGCCGCACCTGGTAAAGATCTACAACGATAAATACGTTGAGCTGATCGGCGAGAAACATCCCCGGGCGCTGGGCAGTCCGGGAAAAGCAGTGTGGCCGGAGATATGGGAGACCATCGGTCCCATGCTGGAAAGCGTGCTGCAGCGCGGGGAGGCGAGCTGGTCAGACGATCTGCTGCTGTTACTTGAGCGCAATGGCTACCCGGAGGAGTGCTACTTCACGTTCTCCTACAGCCCGATTCTGGACGAGTCGGGCGGCGTGGGCGGCGTATTTACGCCAGTCTCGGAGACGACGGCCCGGGTGGTGGCTGCGCGACGGGAACAGACGCTGCGCAAGATACGCTCTATTACCGTCAGCAGGCGTAGAAACGCCGGGGACGTCGCCGAGCGAGTGATCCGCGCATTGGCCACCAATCTTTACGACATGCCGTTTGCCTCCGTCTATTTGCTGGAGCACTCCGAAATGGACGGACGGGTGGGCCGGCTGGCCGCCGCCGCACCGGCCGGCGAGACGCTGCAGCTCCCGGAGGTCCTCTCCGCCGAAACCGCGCCGTGGTTTCCCCTGGATCAACTGGCCAGCCAGGATCTGTTGGCCGTTGACCTGAACAAAGCCGGTATTGATCGGCTGCCGACGGAGCCATGGGGCGTGCCCCCGCGGGAGGCGGTCATTGTCGCGATCCGCGGTGCGCATCGAGCAGAGCTGCTGGGGTTCCTCTTCTGCGGCGTGAACGTTCGCAAGCGCCTCGATGCTGCCTCCAGAACGTTCTATCT
>JAJXUS010000397.1 GCA_021782675.1 Acidobacteriota bacterium | reverse complement strand
AGTTGCACGCCGCTGCCGCACGATCCAGACGCGCGTTAATGTACCCGGCTCCGGCCACCTCAAACCCGGAAAAGCCCGGAACCGCGCCCAACGCTGCGACGACTTCTTCTGCGATCTTGCGCGGCGCGCGGCGCAGCGTCCGTGCCAGCTCAAAGGCCAGAGGTAGCGCGTAGTCGCCCAGCGCAACGTTGGGCGGTTCTTCAATCGCAATCTGCGGCAGCGTAACGCCGAACTGCTCGCGCAGCACCGTGACAACGTGCGACAAAAGGATCTGGCGATGGCTTCGATACATGGCTTTTTCGGGGGTGCGGCGAGGTTATGAAAACCGGGAGGCCTGCGCGGATTGTAGCAGTTTCACGCTGTCCGTTAACTCGTTCTACCGTCCGCGCGGAATCTCTGCGATGCGCAGATGCTCACCCGGCTTCAGATAGCTTTTGCGCCGGAACCAGTCCTGCATGGCGCTTTCAAGTTTGTCGAGCGGGACGCGGAATCCAGCCTCCATGCGGCCCTCCGCCAGCGGCAGCGTGTCGTCAAAGACCGCATCATTGGTAAAGTTGCGCATGGCGAAGGAGTCAATCCAGCGGAGCAGGCACGGATGCGCCGCTCCAGCCTCGTCGATATATTCCACCGCCAATGTGCGCGCAAACATGCCGAACCTCTAGCGCTTCTGTGCCTTTGGGCCGGCGTTGCGGATCGCCTCTGGCACATCGAACTTCTCAAAGTTTTCGCGGAATTTTCCGGCAAGCATCGCCGCCTGCGCGTCATAGGCCGCCGGATCTTTCCATACGCTGCGCGGGTTTAGCACTTCCGCTGGAACACCAGGGCAGGAGGTCGGAATCGAAAATCCAAACGATGGTTCCGTGATAAATTCCACCTGCGCCAGACGGCCGTCGAGCACCGCGTGCACCATGGCGCGGGTATGCGGCAGGCTCATGCGATGGCCCACGCCGTAGGGGCCGGCCGTCCAGCCGGTGTTGACCAGCCAGCACTGCGCGTTGTGCTGCCGCAGGCGCTCGCCCAGCATCTGGGCATAAACCTTTGGGGGCAGCGGCATGAACGGCGCGCCAAAGCAGGTGGAGAAGTCCGGCACCGGCTCACTGCCCAGGCCGGCCTCTGTGCCGGCCAGCTTGGCCGTGTAGCCGGAAAGGAAGTGATACATGGCCTGTTCCGGGGTCAGCCGGGAGATGGGCGGCAGCACGCCAAAGGCATCCGCCGCGAGAAACAGAACGTTCTTTGGGTGACCGCCGATGCTGGGGATCAGCGCATTGTCGATGTAGTCGATCGGGTATGCCGCGCGCGTGTTTTCCGTAAAGCGCGTGTCGCGATAGTCGGGCTCGCAGGTTGCGGGGTCGAGCACGACGTTTTCCAGCACCGAACCGAATCGGATGGCGCGGTAGATTTGCGGCTCTTTCTCTTCCGTCAGGTCCACGCACTTGGCGTAACAGCCGCCTTCAAAGTTGAAGATGCCCTTCGCACTCCAGCCATGCTCGTCATCGCCGATCAGGCGGCGCTCCGGGTCGGCCGAGAGTGTTGTCTTGCCGGTGCCGGAGAGCCCGAAGAACAGTGCGGAGACGCCGTCGGCCCCCACGTTGGCGGAGCAGTGCATGGGCAGCACATCCCGCTCCGGCAGCAGAAAGTTCAGCACGCCGAAGATGCACTTCTTCATCTCACCGGCGTATTTCGTGCCACCGATCAGGACAATCTTCCGGGTGAAGTTGACCAGAATGAAGGTCGAAGAGCGGGTGCCGTCGCGCTCGGGAACGGCTTCAAACTCCGGCGCGGCAATCACGGTGAACTCGGGTTTGTGCGTCTTCAGTTCTTCCGTGCTGGGCCGCAAAAATAACTGGCGCACAAACAGGGAGTGCCAGGCGTACTCCGAGGCAATCTGCACCGGCAGGCGGTACTCGGGGTCCGCGCCGCCAAACAGGTCCTGCACGTACACGTCGCGATCCGCCAGGTAGGCGGCGACCCGCTCCAGCAGCGCGTCGAACTTCGCGGGCTCAAACGGCTGGTTAACCCGGCCCCAGTTCACCTTGTCGCGCGTGCGGTCGTCCTGAACGGTGAACTTGTCCCGGGGGGAACGGCCGGTGCGGGAGCCAGTGTAGGCGACCAGCGCGCCGTTGGCGGCTAGCTTGGATTCCCCGTGAGCCAGCGAGACGGCGACCAGTTGGGAGGCAGAGAGGTTGCGATGAACGCGGCCAGGGGTGAGACGGTCCAGCCAGTTGGCGTCAGAAGCAGATGTCGAAACCATAGAGACGTGAGGCTCCTCAGGTTCCGCCCGCGGCGGAAACTAACCATTGTGCCATTGCGGCATAGAGGCTGACAAAAGCGCGGGATGAAATTGCAGGCTGCAAAGCAGATATCCGCCGGGAAAGGGGACGATGCGCAAGACCGCGACTTCCAGCGATCAACGCGAAAGCGGAGGAGAGATGGCCGCGAACCGCGGCGCGGACTAGCTCATTACAGGCAGAACCGGCAGCCGGGCCGTGCTGCCGGCTTCGCGCAGCACGGTGTCCAGGCCAGCCAGTACTTCGTCCGCTGTCATCATCGAGATGTCGCGTCCATTGTCGAGTCCATTCTCAATCGATTGCTTAAGAAACCGGCCCGCAATCTGCGCGGCCAGCGCATCGGTGATGACGTTGCCGGTCTTCTCGCGAAAACGCACCCAGGCCGTCAGCGGCAGGGAGACGACACGCGAGTGTCCGTTGACGCTGAATCGTACATCCACTGCGTCGGCATGGCGCGTCGCAATGGCGACCACGTTGCCGGTCCAGCGGCAGTGCAGCGTTTCCTTCGTCCAGTGATCAACCGCCTGGAAATCCTCGTACATGGTTTAAGCCTATTCGCAGGCGGCGCGCCGGGCAAGCGAATGCGTCCGGCTGGGTGATTCGCCCGTCTCCCATCGGGCTGGCCGGTGGCCAGAAAAAATATCTTCAACCCTTATGCTTGATTCCGCGTCCAACATGGGGTAACTCAAAAGTATTGAAGTTGGAGCGCAGTCCCATGGCACAGAGTAAAACGGCACGCAGCAAAGTTGCGCAGGTTGA
>JAJXUS010000396.1 GCA_021782675.1 Acidobacteriota bacterium | reverse complement strand
TGAATGCGGCCGGAATACATGGGCGAGCGGTGGACGTTGTCGCGGATGATGGCCAGCGTCTCCGGCGTGGTGAAGGCGATGTGGCAGGAGATCTGCGGCTGGGCGATGGTTTTGGTGCGAAAGCTGAAGGGCGTCGGCTCGGGGTCGCCCGGCTGCTCCTGAAACTTTGTCCAATCGATAGTGCGGCCGTCGAGACGCGGCGGCGTGCCGGTCTTCAACCGGCAGTGACGCAGCCCCAGCGCCTTCAGGGACTCGCCAAGATGAATGGCCGCGGGCTCTCCGCTGCGGCCGGCGGAGTAGTTCTCCTCGCCGCAATGAATCAGCCCGTTGAGAAATGTTCCCGTGGTGATGACGGTGGCCGGTGCGTAGACCAGGCGCCCATCGCGCAGCTTTACGCCGCGAACTTCGCGGGCGGGCTCACCCGGTTGCGCGCCTGTGCGGGGCTCGACGATCAGGCCGACAACCTCCGCCTGCTTGATGAAGAGATTTGGCTGCGCCTCCAGCACCTGCCGCATCTTTGTGCGGTACTGCTGCTTGTCGCATTGCGCACGGGGCGACCACACGGCCGGTCCCCGCGAGGTGTTCAGCAGGCGGAACTGGATGCCGACAGCGTCGGCGACCTCGCCCATGACGCCGCCGAGCGCATCCACCTCCCGTACCAGATGGCCCTTTGCAATGCCGCCGACCGCAGGATTGCAGGACATCTGCGCGATCAGGTCCAGGTTCAGCGCGAACAGCGCCGTGCGCAGCTCCATGCGTGCGCCAGCCATGGCGGCCTCGCAACCGGCGTGCCCGCCTCCTACGACGATCAGATCGTATTGTTCTGTGAATGCCATGCGCCTGATCCTCAATTTTACCGTTCCGTGATGGCTACCGGGGATGGCTACCGGGCGCAGAGCCGGGCGGACGCGCAAACGATACACTGCAGGCATGGCGACACAATTTACGCCGGAGGCGCTGAAGTTTTTGCGCGGGCTGGCCCGCAATAACCGCCGCGACTGGTTTGAGGCGCGCCGTAATATCTATGAAAACGAGTTGAAAGCGCCGATGCTGGCGCTGATTGCAGCCGTCAACGGCGAGCTGGCAGAGTTTGCGCCGGAGCATATTCGTCCGCCTCACAAAACGATGTTCCGCATCTACCGGGACACGCGGTTCGCGACCGACAAGTCGCCATACAAGAAGCATGTTTCCGCCTGGTTTGGGCGCACGGGCCTGTCCGTGAAATCCGGCGGCGGCTTCTACTTTCACCTCTCCGCCAAGGAGCTGTTCGTTGCGGCGGGCTGCTACATGCCAGAGACCGAACAGCTTCTTGCGATCCGCAATCATCTGGCGGAGCACCACGCCGAGTATCGGCGCATCCTGGCCAACGCCAAACTGAGGCGGCTGATGAGTGAGTTTGATGGCGAGCGCATGGCGCGTTTGCCCAAGGGATTCGCCAAGGATCATCCAGCCGCCGATCTGATTGCCTGCCGCAAATGGGGCGTCGCGGCCACACTCCCACCGGAGCTAGCACTTTCGGCCGGTCTGCCGCAGGAACTGGTGTCCCGGTTTCGCGCTGCGTTACCCCTGGTGAATTTTTTGAATGCCCCACTGCTCATCACTCCGATACAATCTCGCAAGATACCCACAACTATTTCCCCCCTGCAACGTTTGCTGTAGGTGAAGTTCGTTTCCGGAGCTTCACGGACGTTGCGAGGGCTTGAGGCTTGGCCCTCAGGAGGTACGCTATGCGTTCCGTCCGTTATCTCGCAGTTCTGGCCGTTCTTTTTCTTGCGGTGCCCGTGTCGCACGCGCAGGTCTCCTTTGCGATAGGAATCGGTGGTCCTCCGTACGCCGGCTATTACGGTCCGCCGGCGTGTCCGTATGGCTACTACAGCTACTATCCTTACGCGTGCGCGCCCTACGGCTACTACGGCCCGCAATGGTTTAACGGCGGCGTCTTTATCGGCGCCGGTCCGTGGTATGGGCGGGGTTGGGGCCGGTGGGGCGACGGCCGCTGGGGTGGCTGGGAAGGGCGCGAGGGATGGGACGATGGTCCCGGTTGGCACGGTGGCCCGGGCTGGCATGGTGACCGTGGCGGACGCTACTTTGCTGGCGCGCGTGGGGGCGACTTCCATGGCGGCGGATGGCACGGCGGTGGACGTGGCGGATGGCATGGCGGCGGGCATGGTGGCGGCTGGCACGGCGGTGGACGCGGCCGGCATTAACGAAGGTTACAGAGGGTGAATCGGCGGCTGCCTGCTCCCTGGCAGCCGCTTTTCTTGCAGCAGGGACGCGGATCGGATGCGAATCGCAATCGTATAATCACCGGATGGCAGCCGTCCCTTTAGTTGGTGTCGTAATGGGCAGCAAGAGCGATTATGAGACGCTGCAGCCCGCCATCGATCTGCTCCACGAGTTTTCGGTCCCCCACGAGGCGCGCGTGGTCTCAGCGCACCGCACCCCGGACTGGCTCTTTGAATACGCCGCCACGGCCGAACAGCGGGGCCTGCGTGTATTAATCGCCGGTGCCGGCGGCGCGGCGCATCTGCCGGGCATGATGGCCGCCAAGACGCATCTGCCCGTTCTCGGCGTGCCGATCCCTGCCACTATGCTGGCTGGCGTCGATTCGCTGCTCTCGATTGTGCAGATGCCGAAGGGCGTTCCCGTGGGCACGCTGGCGATTGGCAAGCCGGGCGCGGCCAACGCCGCACTGCTGGCCATCTCCATCCTGGCGCTGGAAGATCGCTCGCTGCGGGATCGCCTGTGTGCGTGGCGCGCGGCCCGCACCGCCGAGGTGCTGGAGCAGGAGCTGCCCGGAACGCCCGCTCGAGGAGCGTCGCCGCATGCCGCACGCTAAGGCAGACGCCGCGGTCATTTTGCCGGGCGCGACCATCGGCATCCTGGGCGGCGGGCAACTGGGCCGCATGATGGCCATGGCCGCTCGTTCGCTGGGCTATCGCATCCAGGTGCTCGATCCCGATCCCTCCTGCCCGGCGCGCTTCGTTGTGGATGCCTGCTTTGAGGCCGCATGGAATGACACCCGCGCGGCAGCCGATCTGGCCCGAGGCT
>JAJXUS010000395.1 GCA_021782675.1 Acidobacteriota bacterium | reverse complement strand
CCAACGACAAAAGCAGATTCCCTTCGGGAATGACAGAAAGAGAAGCAAAGGCAGGAAGCGTGCGGGAACGCCTTTGCTGTTGCCTTTGCCGTTCTGGTTGTCATTCCCGACAGGGAATCTGC
This sequence comes from Acidobacteriota bacterium, assembly GCA_021782675.1. Lineage (GTDB taxonomy): Bacteria > Acidobacteriota > Terriglobia > Terriglobales > Acidobacteriaceae > JAKAUB01. Next base: position 2,931 of record JAJXUS010000395.1, on the reverse strand, counting down.
TTCTTACTTTGCCGTTCCCGTAAGGGGGGGCACTTTCTGATTGCACCGAGCGTTACGCCTGGCGGCTCTTCAGGCTTCCAGCCGGTAGGTGAACTCCTCGATCACCGGGTTCACCAGAACCTCGGCGGCAATGCGTTCAATTTCCTTGCGGGCGTCGGCTTCGCTCAGGGAGCCATCGAGCGTCAGCACGAAGTATTTGCCCTGGCGGACGTCCTCAACGCCGCGATATTGCAGCTTTTTCAGGGCGCGCTGGATGGTCTGGCCCTGGGGGTCCAGAACCGTACGGCGAAGCATCACGTAGACATGGGCTTTCATCGTAAGCGATTATACGAAGTTGGCCCGCCGTATTCGACGGACGGTGCTCGACGGAAGGGTCGTCATGGCGAATTATCTGGAACTCCCCACGGGCAGCAAAGCACCGGAGGTCATTCACGCGGTCATCGAAATCCCCAAGGAGTCCGTCAACAAGTACGAGTACGACAAGACCCACCACGTCTTCCGGCTGGACCGTAACCTGTACTCCCCGGTGCATTATCCCGGCGATTACGGCTTTATTCCGAGCACGCTGAGCGAAGACGGCGACCCGCTGGACGTTCTGGTGCTGGTCGACGAGCCGAGCTTTCCCGGCTGCCTGATGGATGTGCGGCCCATCGGCGTGCTGCAGATGCTGGACCAGGGCATCCCGGACGAAAAGGTGCTGGCCGTCGGCCGCAGTAACCCGCGGTATAACGACGTCTGGAATTTCACCGAGATCTACCCGCACATGCTGAAGGAGATCACCCACTTCTTCGCCGTCTACAAGGATCTCGAAGGTAAGCGGGTAGAGGTGAAGGGCTGGCGCGATGCGTCCGTGGCGCGCGAGGCCATTACCGCGTCCATGCAGCGGTTCCAGGAAGAGAAGCGGTCCAAAGCGGCCAACGCGAAGACTGCGGCAGTTGCGAGATAGCTATTAGGCCGGTGGCCCATTCAAGCCTGGCTTTGGCTTGGGTGGGACCCTTCCATTGCAGGGTGCCCCATGTCTCGATTCTGAAACATGGGAGATTTCGCATCCGCCCCAACTCTTACCCGTGTCGCGTCGATGGCTGCGCCGGTTCCGTCCGCTTGCGGGAGAGGCACAACCACGCGGTGGCGCCGTGGTTATAGAATCCGGCAGAGCGCAGATCCACAATCTCCAGCGCCGGCTCAATGGCCAGCAGAACCTCGCGGGCGGTGCGGCGCGGTGGGCCAGAGTCGCGCGGCGGACCCTCCGTGCTGCCGATCAGGCTGAGCCAGAGGCCGCCCGGAGCCAGCGCGGCGGCCACGTTGGCCGCAAACCGCTCCCGTTCACTGGGCTCGTCGAACATGTGAAAACAGCCCCGGTCGAACGCAAACTCGAACGGGCCGACGGGCGGAGGGTCGGCGAGAAAGTCGCCGGCGGCAAAGCGGCAGCGCAGCGCGCGTGCTCCAAGCTTTTCCTGCGCCTTGGCGACAGCGACCGTGGAGACATCGACGCCCAGCACGTCAAACCCGCGCTCGGCCAGCCAGATGGCGTTCGTTCCCGTACCCGCGCCAATCTCCAGCGCCGCGCAGGGCTGAACCCGACGAGAAGCGACAAAGTCCACCAGCAGCGGCTCGGGCTGCCCGGTATCCCAGGGCAACTGGCCGGAGGCATAACTCTCATTCCAGGATGGGTGAGCCATAGCACCCCGAGTGTAGTCCCCGGGCGAAGGTCCGGCTAGTAAAATTGCGGGATTTCGTGACCAGCGAGGAGCGGGACTTATTCCTTGATCGGAGACGAGGCCGGGTCAGCAGATGCTGCGCCAGAGGCAGCCGCTGGCGGCGGGACGGGCGCGGTGGCCGGCGTCGCCTCCGCCAGCCCGTTGTACAGAATGTGCGAATCCGAGCCGAAGCGCTTGTAGCTGCCGTACTTCACAATCTCGCGCAGATGGACATCTTCCGGCAGACACTGCTTGCAATTTTCAAAGTGCAGTGTGCCTTCTGCCCGCGTGTAGACCGGGAACCAGTACTTGCCATCGATCTGCTGGCGGTAGGTGGTGAACGGGACGGATAAATCCTCGTGCCCGCGGCGCGTGTCGTCGGGGACATTTTTCCCGTTGGTTACGACGATCTGGAAGTCCTGCTGCTCCACCCAGATGCGGCCTTCAAAGTAGCGCCGGCCCGGCTCAATCTGCCGGGGCGCCACATCGAAGACGTACATCGGGATGTTATCGACCGGCTGCGTGCCCACGTAGCTCACGCGGTACAGGCCCACGTCTTCGGTCGTCAGGCTGAAGGGCAGGCGGTGCTCAATGTCGTCGAAGTCCGCCGGGCTCATGGCCACGCGGGTCAGCGTGTTCTCCGGCGCGTAAACCACCTGCTCATGCTTTTCACCGCTGTTGGTAAATACGATGTCGTCGGTCTGGAGGTATTCGCCATCCACCATGCCATCCAGGTTCAGGGTGTCGAGCTTCACGGTGCGGCGGTAGGTGTACTGCTCCAGCGCGCGTTTGAACTGTGTCTCTTTGGCCGCGAAGCGCTGGATGATCGCCGCCGGAGTAATGCCCACGGGCTTGGCCGGGTTCAGCGGGCCAAAGCCGGAGTCGAGCGGCGCCGGCGTAAAACCGCGGACGATGCGCGCCGGGTGCGAGGCTGTCTGCGCCTGGACGCTGCGAGCGGCCACCGTAGCCAGCGCCAGAGCCGCCAGCGCCGAGCCGGCCATCAACCCCCGCATTGTCCTTCGCGTCCGGCGGACGAACATACGCCAAGCCTCGTGCGGGCCCATCGAGCGGCCCATCGCCTCTTTCCACAATAGACGGCCCATAGCGTCGCCGGGGATGCTTGCCCGCATTTCCTGCAGCCATGTCGCCAAAACGGCAACACCCCACCCGGGCGGGTTTCAAATTGGAACGGTTCGGGCGCTCGCGAACTCCGGTACCATCAGGGAGCCATGCC
>JAJXUS010000394.1 GCA_021782675.1 Acidobacteriota bacterium | reverse complement strand
TGCGGTGACAATGGGCGAAAATCAGTTGATCCTTGCCGGCCGCAAACAGAGAGTGAACGGCGAGATCATCCTGACCAAGCCACCGAAGGTGCAACTGACGGCAGTCGGGAAGGGCGCCGCAATCCGCTGAAGCTCAGGATTTCGGTTCCTCTATCCTGGGCGTATCTTCCATCGTCTTGATCTCATTTTGTTTTCGCAGCAGAGACCTCACCATGGCCGCAATCAGGAAGAGCCAGACCGCGGCGCCTGCAATTTCGCTGGAGCGGGTCTGATCGCTGTTCGCCCAGAGCAACAGCGGAAACAGGATGACAGCTATGAAGATGTAGCGCTTCAGGCTGCGGATCCTCTGGGCAAGCTCCTCACGACTTTCGGCAGGAAGGCCCTCTGCGATTCTTGCTTTCTTTTGCGCCGCCATTTCCCGGTTGAAGCGGCGAATGGTGGGGAGCAGGACGGCAATCATTGCCACCCACCAAACGATTGCGAGGACAGTGAATACCTGCGAGCTTACCAGGCCTTTGGCCTGGGCGAGCGCGAGTGCAACCAGGACCAGGGCGCCACACGCGCAGATGATGAGGAATCGCTTACGGAACGTTTTTGCGGCGGGATTCATACGCGCAGACCTTTTGTACCACACTCAGCGGCGCGGTCGGGGTCCAGCCCAGGCAATCGCACGCGGGGCGCGGCCTGGCGCAGCTTTTACAATCTGTTCATGGCTTCCCCCGCTCTCCCCATTGAAATTCCGTGCCAAGGCGTTCTTTTCGACATGGACGGCATTCTGATCTCGTCCATTGAGGCAGCGGAGCGAGCATGGCTTCGCTGGGCAGCGATGCGCGGGGTCGATCCGGATCTGACGGTGCGCACTCTGCACGGGCGCAGAACGGTGGAGACCGTTTCTATCCTTCGGCCAGACCTTGACGCCCAGGCGGAGCTGAAGGTGGTGGAGGAGCTGGAATGCTCCGATATCGATGGTCTCAAGGTTCTGCCGGGAGTGCCGGAGTTGCTGCGCGCCCTGCCGCCAAATCGATGGACGGTGGTGACCAGCGCCACCGCGCGCCTGGCCCGGGTGCGCCTGTCGGCCGCCGGACTGCCGCTGCCGGAGCGGCTGGTAACGGCGGAACTCGTGAGCAACGGCAAGCCGCATCCGGAGCCGTTTTTGGCCGGGGCGGCGCTGCTGGAGTATCCGGCCCAATCGTGCGTGGTGTTTGAAGACTCAATCTCTGGCGCACAAGCTGGCCGCGCTGCGGGGTGCACGGTGGTGGCTACGACTTTCTCGCACGGGATCGAATCGCTGGATGCGGCGCACTACGTTGTTCCCGATGTTGCCGCGGTGACGGTGACGGAGAGTGCGGACGGCCTGGTACTGCGGCTGGGGCAATTGGCCGGTTAAATCCGCAGCACGGATCACGAGGTCGCGGCGGGTTTTCGCAGCCTGCTTTACTCGATGGCCTCGATCTTGCGGCCGTTGAGGCTCTGCACGGGGCGCGTATTCATGGGATAGAGATCGGCGAAGGTGTTGTACTGCCTGCGGCTGATGCTGACCTGCTGTTGGAATACGAACCAGCGCACGCCCTCTGTGCAGGGCGGCTCAAGCAAAGAGCCCATGTAGGTCCAATAGGAGTGGTCGGGAGGCAGAAGCCCGCCGGGATTCACCATGTCGGTGACCTTCGATGTTTGACCCGCATTCATGGGCAGGTGCTGCCAGAGCGTGGCAAGGGTAGCATTCGGGAAACCGGCGTCGCCTTCGCTCAAGCGCACGGCGAGGATGGCGAGCTTGCCGTCGGCGCTGCGATGGAACATATCAATCTCCATGTCGGAGAAATCGCCTTTAAGCGTGTGCTCGCTGGGGTGGTGGAACTCATAGGAGACCAGGTCGTAGCGCACTCCGCCGGTCACGATGTAGCTGCCGGGATTCATGGTGACGGCGACAGTGCGGCCGGTATTTGCGAGGGTGACGGGTCCGGCCTTGTAGTGGAATTCAATGGGCTGGAGGCCGGTATTGAGGCGGGCGCTGCGCATGTCTACCGGCGATTGTTCGCGGCCCTTGGCGCAGGCGCGGTAGGCGGGGCTGAGCTTGCCCCAGTTCAGCGTGCCGGTTTTGCCCTGGTAGGTCCAATCGGGCTGGTTCTGCGCGACAGATGCAGCGGCAAAGCTGAGGAAAAAAAGAGCAAAAACAAGCGTGCGCATTCTGGATCTCCAACTTCGCTAATGGAAGCTTCCGGGTTTGGAAGCATTTTACGGTATGGTGCTCCGAACGGCGGCTGCATCCTGGCAAAAATTGGTTCGCAAAATTGTCAAGTGTTTGATTATGCGCGGCTTATTCATCGCGTTGCGCGCAAGTGTTTGAAAACAAACAGACGCTAGCGCAGGTGTATGAAAATAAGGGAGTTGTGCGGAGAGGGCGGAGATGATTCCGACATACGCGGAGGATTGGCCATAGAACAAGTGTAGCGGCCGCGGCTTAATTGCATGCAAGCTGCCGGAGCCGGACTGAGACAAATGAGAAAAGGGCAGGCGCCGAAACGCCTGCCCTGAGGTTGGATGCCGTGGTGCTTACTTGGCGGCGACGGCGACCTTGGCCTGTTCCGCAAGCTTGGCGGCCTTTTCGGTCGATTCCCAGGTAAAGCCGGGCTCATTGCGGCCGAAGTGGCCGTAGGCCGCGGTCTGCTGGTAGATGGGCTTGCGCAGGTTGAGGCTCTCGATGATGCCCTTGGGCGTCAGGGAGAAGTTCTTGCGGACCAGCTCCGTCAGGCGGGATTCGCTGATTTTGCCGGTGCCGAAGGTTTCTACGAGCACGGAGACAGGCTCGGCGACGCCGATGGCGTAGGCCAGCTCGACTTCAGCCTTGTCGGCGAGGCCGGCGGCCACGATGTTCTTGGCGATGTGGCGCGCCATGTAAGCGGCCGAGCGGTCAACCTTTGTCGGATCCTTGCCCGAGAAGGCGCCGCCGCCGTGCCTGCCCATGCCGCCGTAGGTATCGACGATGATCTTGCGCCCGGTTAGGCCGCAGTCCCCCTCCGGCCCGCCCACGACGAAGCGGCCGGTCGGGTTGATCAGGAAC
>JAJXUS010000393.1 GCA_021782675.1 Acidobacteriota bacterium | reverse complement strand
GGGCCGTGCGCGCCGTTTCCCTTGAAGGCTTCGTCCGGATGCAGCACCCACTGCGTGACGCCGGTCTGCGCGCCGATGATGGCGAGATTGCCCAGCGTGGAGGGGCCGGTGACGAGCTGAAAGATATGGTCGTATAGTGCAAAGCGGCTGGCGTAGCGCCACAGCAGCGGAATCGTGTCGCAATCTTCATACGCCATGGTCAGTTCGCCAAACTGCCGCGCTGCCAGCGACGGATGACCGGAGGGACTGACCCGCCGCTCCTCCACCATCGCGAAGCGATCCATCTGCGGAACACCGTGTTGAATGTCTTCCTTCGCCACGATTGCGGGATGCGAATGATCGACATCGTCGGTATCCGCGGCAAACTGCTCCGGACCAATGCGGAAGGGATGCACCGTGCCGGTCGAGCCATCCATCTTGAGCAGCGGCTGATAGAAGCCGGGCGTCTGGCTGGCGGGATGGCTGTAAAGGCCCTCGGCCCCGGGGAAGGTACCGAAGTACGAGTCGAACGAGCGATTCTCCTGATAAATAACGAAGAGGTAGCGAACCTTCTCACGCAGCCGTTCCTGCAAATTGGGAGGAGGCGCGGGGTGCCGGTGGCGCAGAACGGCAGCTCCAAGGGACATGGTGCATAAAAGGGCGCCGCAGACTGCAGGGAGGATCGGCTTCCAGAATCGCATACGCATGACTGCCGAGAATTTTAGTGCAGGCCCCGCCGGCATAATTCTGTGCGCTCGATGAATTTTTCAATCGGGCCGGGGTCGCCGCGGTTCGCCAACCGGCCGCGCTACCCGCACGGTGCGCCGCCGCATCCAACTGCGGGATGAATGTTCCACGTGGCACTCTGTGGCAGCGAGTATTTGGAGCGCGCGACCGTCAGCGTCCTGGCTGGCAGCGATTCTGGGCCGGCGTCGGCATCGCCGCCACCGCCGCTTATACGGCAAAGGTGCTGATCAACCTGTTCGGGCCGTCGCTCCCTTACTCGATGGCCGCCTGCCCGGGAGATTCTCCGGAGGCAAAGGAGTTTCTGGAGTTCCTGAGCACCGTCACAAATGCTCCGGTGCGGAAGGCGAAGTTTCATCTTTTGACCAATGGGCCGGAGTTTTACCCGGCCGAGCTGGCGGCCATCCGCGCCGCGGCCCACAACATCAACATGGAGTTCTACACCTGGCAGCCGGGCCGCGTGTCCGACGCATTTCTCGACGCCCTGGTGGAGCGCGCCCGGGCCGGCGTTCGTGTACGCATCCTGGTGGATGCCATTGGCAGCTATGGCACCCCCCGCCGCATGTTTCAGCCGCTGCTGGACGCAGGCGGCCAGATGTTCTGGTATCACCCCCTGCGCTGGAACACGTGGCAGTTCGCCAATAATCGCAGCCATCGCAAATTGATCGTCATCGACAGCCGCGTGGCCTTCGCCGGGGGTGCCGGCATTTCCGACCGCTGGATGGAGGCGACGCCCGGCGATCCGCGCTGGCGCGACTCCATGTTTCAGATCGAAGGCGAAGCTATCTGCGGACTGCTCTCGATCTTTGCGGAAAACTGGCTGGAGGCCTCCGGGGCCATCCTTAGCGATCCGCAGCAATTTGCGGCGTCCCCGGCTACGGGCGATCATCAGTCCCTGGTGGTGCAGAGTACCCCGGCAGGCGGCGGAACGACGGCGCGCATTCTGTTTCAGGCTCTCCTCAAAAGTGCGCGCAAGAGCATCGACATCACCACACCTTATTTCCTGCCGAGCCACAGTGCGCGTGGCGCATTGATGGAAGCGGCGCGGGAGCGCGGCGTCAAGGTTCGCATTATCGTGGCCGGCCCGCACATCGATCATCCGATGGTGCGGCGCGTCAGCCGCCATAGCAGCCGCCATCTGCTGCGGGCGGGTGCGGAGATCTACGAGTTTCAGCCATCGATGATTCACGCCAAGCTGATGGTCATCGATAACCTGTGGTGTGTGTTCGGCTCAACAAACTTTGACCACCGATCGTTTGCCTTGAATGACGAACTGAACGTCGCCACACTGAACCCGGAGCTGGCGCAGCGAATGATGAGCGATTTTGCGCAGGACCTGAACAACAGCAAAAAGCTCACGCTCGAAATGCTGGCGCCCCGGGGGCCGCTGGGGGTTCTGGAGCTGGCCGGTGGCTCTCTGCTGGAGCGCGAAAGCTAACCAGAGACCGGGTTCCGCCGCGGAAAGTGACAGCATAAGGGGCAAAAGCAGATTCTCTATCGCGGATGACAACAAGAAAGGCGGAGACACCAGCAGATTCCCTGTCGGGAATGACAACAAGAAAAACAACGGCAGCGGCAGGGTGCGATGTCCGGGGCGCTATCCGCTTTTTCATGCACCGCAAATTTCCCGGCCGCCGCGTCCACCACCCTATTTGACCCTGAAAAAATCGGGGTGCTACCGTGGAAGGTTCCCATCTCTTTGTCAGGACCCCTCCTCAAATGTCCGCCAGCTCCGCAACACCTGCACAGCCTGCCCTGAAGCGCACAGCACTCAACCCGGTGCACCGGGCGCTGCGCGCCAAAATGGTCGACTTTGGCGGCTGGGATATGCCGGTCGAATACTCCGGCCTGATCGCCGAACATATGGCCGTGCGTACGCGCGTGGGCCTGTTTGACGTCAGCCACATGGGCGAGATCCAGTTGCGCGGGCCTGAGGCGCTGGATGCCGTGCAATTTGTATCGATGAACGATGCCTCCCGCCTGCAGGACGGCCAGGCGCAGTACTCCGCGTTGCTGACGGCGGAGGGCACATTTATCGACGACATTCTGGTCTACCGCTTCAGTCCGAACGACTACCTGCTGGTAGTCAACGCCGGTACGCGACCGAAAGATGTGGCCTGGGTGCGCCAGCATGCGCAGCGATTCCACTGCCACGTGAGCGATTACAGCGATTACTACTCCCAGCTTGCTGTGCAGGGCCCGCAGGCGCTGGCCGTTGTTCAAAAGCTGACAGACGTACCGTTGAACGAGATCAAGAATTACTGGTCACGGTGGGGGACGGTCTGCGGTGTGGACAATGTGCTGATCTCGCGCACCGGCTACACCGGCGAGGACGGCTTC
>JAJXUS010000392.1 GCA_021782675.1 Acidobacteriota bacterium | reverse complement strand
GCCGGAGAACCTCAAGCTGAGCGTTCACTCGGGCAGCGACAAATTCTCGATCTACCCGGCGATCCACGCCACGATGAAACGCTTCGACGTGGGCGTGCATCTGAAGACCGCGGGAACCACCTGGCTGGAAGAGCTGATCGGCCTCGCCGAGGCCGGCGGCGAAGGGCTTGCCCTGGCCAAGGAAGTCTATGCCGAAGCGCTGGCGCACCGCGAGGAGCTGTGCGCGCCTTACTCCACGGTGATCGATATCGATTCCGCCAAGCTGCCCTCCGCCGAGGAGGTGCGCGGCTGGACGTCGGCGCAATATATGGCCGCGCTTCGCCACATCCAGAGCGATCCCGCGTACAACAGCAGCGTACGCCAGCTTCTGCATGTGGGCTTCAAGGTTGCGGCCAGGATGGGCCGCCGCTATCTCGACTTGCTTGAAGCCAACGAGGCGGTCATCGCCAAAAACGTGACCGAGAACCTTTACGAGCGCCACATTGTCCCGGTGTTTCTGGGCAAGGGCGCATAACAGGCGCGCCGCGCACCGATCATGGAGAAACGATGAAAGCCGATCTGTTCAGTCTCGAGGGTAAAGTCGCCGTGGTTACCGGGGGCACGTCCGGCATTGGCCGGGCGCTCAGCCTGGGCCTGGCGGAAGCGGGCGCCGATGTGGTTGCTACCGCCCGCCGCCAGCAGCAGGTGGAGGAGACCGCCGCAGCCATTGAGGCCCTGGGCCGCAAGACTCTGCGTGTGGCCTCGGATGTCTGCGACCGCGCCTCGCTGGAAGCGCTCAGCGCCGCGGTGATGAAGGCCTTCGGCAAGGTGGACATTCTGGTGACCTGCGCGGCCATTATCAAGCGCGCGCCGACGCTCGATTTTCCTGAGGCGGAGTGGACCAACATCCTCAACACCAACCTGACGGGAACGCTGCGAGCGTGCCAAGTATTTGGGCGGCATATGGTGGAGCGCGGACGTGGCCGCATCGTCAACATTGCGTCGTTGACCAGCTTTGTCGGGTTCCATGAAGTGGCCGCGTATGCCGCGAGCAAAGGAGGAGTGGCGTTGCTGACGAAATCGCTGGCGGTTGAATGGGCGCGCTATGGAGTTACCGTGAATGCCATCGCTCCTGGAGTCTTTCGCACGCCGCTGAATCAAGAGTTACTGGATAACACGGGGCGAGGAAAAGAATTATTGCTGCGAACCCCGATGGGACGGTTTGGCAAGGTAGAGGAGTTAGTCGGCGCGGCGATTTATCTGGCGTCGGATGCGGCCTCCTTTGTCACCGGAGAGATTCTAGTGGTCGATGGTGGATTCCTGGCCAGCGGCGTGAACCAATAATGCAAAACTGATGATTCGAGCGCTCGCCGCTGTCAGCATTCTTTTCTCGTTCCTATCGGTCAGCGTGCTCGCGCAGACTCCGGACACTGCCACAGTTCGCGGGCAAGTGGAAGATGTGAATCACGCGCCTATCGCAGGCGTGACGGTCACCTTCACCAATACTCCGAGTGGGCTTCATCGAACCGTCGAAACGGACAAAACGGGCGAATTTGCTGCGGCCGGACTTGCGGTCGCGGGAACCTATGACGTAGTGGCGTCGAAGCCAGGTTTTGCGAATGCACGTCTTTCTGGACTTTCAGTGGTTGGCGGAGTGACGGCGAATTTGCATCTGCAATTGAACGTAGCCGGCGGTCAAACCAAAGTCTTGGTGACAGGTGCTGTGGATGCGGTTCGTACCGATTCTGCGCAGTTAGGGGACACACTGGGCGCGGTCGAGATGCAAGAGACGCCGCTGCTGAATCGCAGGATCACCTATCTGCCGCTGCTGAATGCGGCGAATCGTCCGGCCATCAACCAGGGCGACGAATTTATGAATCAGAACCTGTTCACCACGAATGGGTCAGGACGCAGGCAGACCTGGTTTGAAATTGATGGCGGCAACGGCATCGACACCTGGGGCCGGCAAACGATTTTCACCAACATTCCACTCGATGCCGTGCAGGAAATGACTGTACTGGAGAATGCATTTTCCGCGGAGTACGGCTTTGGAATGGGTGGAGTCGTCAACATTGTGACGAAGAGCGGCGGGAATGAATTTCACGGAGATGTGTTGGGGTTGTGGCGGCCATCGGGTCCGGAGGCGAAGTTGTCCGGCTTTACTCCTGCCAACGCAAGCAGCGGCAACGACGTGACCAATGACACATTGAAGCAGGGTGCAGGGTCTCTGTCCGGCCCGCTGGGACGAGACAGAACGACGCAGTTTTTTCTGTCGGGACAATACAGCGCGCAGGATCGAGCTTCACCGGTGACGTCGCCGATTGCTCCGGGAAACTTTATTGGGCACTATCGTTCGTGGCTGATTTTCTTTCGTCTGGATCATCGACTCAACAATGCGAACCATTTATTCCTGCGCAGCGATGTCGATCGTTTTTACGACACCAATCCCAACGGAACGGTGGGTGGAAATAATCTTCCATCGGTGGATCGCATTTTTCGCAAGCGGACCTATTCCCAGCAGCTTGGTGAGACGGCAATTCTGCGGCCTTCGCTGGTGAACAATCTCCGCTTACAGTTTCAACTGGCGTCGCCGATTACGGAATTCGATCCTTTGATCAACGGAACGCAGTTTGTGGTTCCTATTTCGACGGGGGGAACATTTACCACTGGAACCTCTCAGTCCGCGCTGCTGTTGAACCATCAGTATGAGGTAGATGACACGCTGGCGTCGTCCTTCGGGCGACATCAGGTGACGTATGGGGCGGAAGTTCTTCGCTCGCACAGCGGAGGGAATAGTAAGGAATACGGCGGCCCGATCCATGATGGGCAATTTGTCTACAATCCCTGTACGCAGGCGCTGGAGATATGCGAGAGCGCGGCCTATCTGGATGATTTGAGCCATGTGCAGAAATACACGCAGAGTTATGGCAATGCCAATTACGCCGTGAATGATGTGTTGTGGGGATTATTTGTTCAGGATAATTTTCGTGCAGCTCAAAACCTGACGCTGAATCTTGGACTGCGGTACGAGCAGCAGACGTTCACCGATGCGCGGGCGGATTTCGCACCGCGGATCGGGTTGTCGT
>JAJXUS010000391.1 GCA_021782675.1 Acidobacteriota bacterium | reverse complement strand
ACTGGTCCTTTGCCTGGCTGCGGGATGCGTGCCCTTGCGCGACCTGCGTGGAGTCGCGCGGAGCGACCGGCCGTAAACCCGGCGAGCCGAAGCCGCAGCCGAAGGCAGCTCTGCCCATATTCAAGCCGGCCATGCGTCCGACTGCCGTGGAGCCGGTTGGCCGCTACGCGCTCCGTTTTGACTGGAACGATGGGCATACCAGCGGGATCTACTCCTGGCACTATCTGCGGTCCATGTGTGACTGCGAGGCGTGCCGCCCGCTCCGCGAAGCTGCGCTATAAAACGCCGAGCATCTGCAGCGCCTGCGGTACCGAATTGGCGCATTGCGCGAAGCGGCGGTTCTCGGCGCGCAGAAACCCCTCACGCACCGCGGTATCGAGCATGGTGAGCAGCGGCTCCCAATAGCCTTCGACGTTTAACAGAACGATGGGCTTTGCATGCAGGCCGAGCTGCGCCCATCCGAGCACCTCGCAAAGTTCATCCAGCGTGCCATAGCCGCCCGGCAGCGCCAGAAATGCGTCGGCCAGATCGGCCATCTGATGTTTGCGCTCGTGCATATTGCGCACCACACGCAGCTCCGTGAGGCGGGTATGGGCCACCTCGCGGCCGGCAAGATGCTCCGGGATAATTCCAATGGCTTCGCCGCCGCCTGCCAGAACCGCATCCGCGACAACGCCCATCAGCCCGATTCCACCGCCGCCGTAGACCAAACGCAGGCCGGTTGCGGCCATAGCGTGGCCCAGCTCCTGCGCGGTGTCGCGATAGATGGCCCGCGCGCCGGCGGACGCTCCGCAATAGACGCAAATTGTGGTCGGCATCGCCCCAGCATACCGCGGAAAATCCGCCTGCCCTGCACGGTACACTGGAGGGTTCCCCAACCTGCAGGAGTCTGTCCTTTCCGTGTCCCGCCTTGTCGAAAACATGAACCCTGAACAGCGCGCCGCAATTGAAACGGTCGATGGCCCGCTGTTGATACTGGCTGGCGCCGGGTCGGGAAAGACGCGCGTCATCACGCATCGCATTGCGTATCTGATTGAAGAGCGCGGCGTGTCGCCGGACGCGATTCTGGCCGTCACGTTCACCAATAAGGCCTCGGGAGAGATGGCCGAGCGCGTGGAACGGCTGCTGGAGCATCGCAGCCTGGCGCGGCCCGTGCTGGCAACGTTTCACTCCTTTTGTGTACGGGTACTGCGGCGGGATATTGAGGCGCTTCGCACCGCCGGCCGCGGCCGCACACGCGACTTTGTGATCTATGACGAGAGCGAGCAGCAGTCCGTTGTGAAGCAGGCCATGCGGCGGCTGGGGCTGGATGACAAGCAACTGACGCCGCGCATGGTGCTGTCGCGCATCTCCTGGGCAAAAAATCACATGCTGGATCCGCAGGAGGTCTATCTGGCCTCGAGCGACCCCAAGACCACGCGGATTGCTCACATTTATAACCAGTATGCCAAAGAGCTGGAGCGTGCCAACGCGCTCGACTTCGATGACCTGCTGCTGGAGACGGTGCGCCTGCTGAGCGCCGTGCCCGAAGTGCGAGCCGCATACAACCGGCGGTTCCGCTACGTGCTGGTGGATGAATACCAGGACACGAACCGGCCGCAATATGAGCTGATGAAGATGCTGGCCGGCCCACAAAAGAACATCTGCGTCGTCGGCGACGAGGACCAGAGCATCTACTCCTGGCGCGGTGCCGACATCCGAAACATTCTGGATTTTGAGAATGATTTTCCTGGCGCGAAGATCATCCGGCTGGAGCAGAACTACCGTTCGACCCAGGTGATTCTTGAAGCGGCGGGCGCTGTGGTGGGCAATAACCTGCAGCGCAAAGGAAAAAAGCTGTGGACGGCACGTGACGGCGGCAGCCTGATCGGCATGTATGAGGCGCTGGATGGCGAGGGCGAGGCACTGTTCATTGCCGATCGCATTCAGAAATTTCTGCGCGAGACCGGCAATGAGCAGGAGCCGCCGCGCGTCGCCGTGCTCTACCGCACCAACTCGCAGTCGCGCCTGATTGAAGAGGCGCTGCGCCGCTACGGTGTGAAATACACCATGGTCGGCGGCTTCAGTTTCTACGAGCGCGCGGAGATCAGGGATTTGCTCAGCTACCTGAAGCTGGTGCTGAACCCGAGCGACTCCATCGCCCTGCAGCGGGTGATTAACACGCCAGCCCGCGGCATTGGCAAGGCGACCCTGGAAACGCTGGAGCGGATGGCGCTGGAGACCGGACGCAGTACCTGGGAGGCGCTGCGGGACGCCGTGGACCAGCGGCTGGTTCCTGCCCGCGCGGTGGCGGCGCTCGAAACATTTCGCACTCTGATCGATGATGCGCGCGCGATGCTGCATCCCGGATTCGCCGAAAAACTGACGGCCGACACCGGCGCGGACGGCACAGCGGAGGATGCGAACGGGGACGCGGCCATCGCCTTTGACTTTGGCCCCATGGCGATGGAGGCCGAAGCCGCGGATGCAGTGGCGTTCGACCCGGCGGAGTTTTCTCCATTTGCGCCCCAGCCAACAGCCCCGCAAAAGCCGCTGAGGAGCGCCGCGGATGCGCGCAGCGGAACCGCGGACGTTCCGGACCGGCCCGCTTTCCGCGCACCCGGCGAGGCCGCCACACTGCCGGAGTTGGTGAAGTTTTTGATCGACCGGAGCGGCTACATCCGCGCGCTGGAGATGGAGGCTTCGCCGGAGTCGCTGTCGCGCATTGAAAACCTGCGCGAACTGGTAAATGCGGCCCAGGATGCCCACGAGCGCGGCGAAAGTCTGATGGAGTTTCTGGATCATGCGGCGCTGGCCAGCGATACCGACAAATACGATCCGAATGCTCGCGTAACTCTGATGACGCTGCATGCGGCCAAGGGGCTGGAGTTTCCGCTGGTATTTCTGGCAGGGATGGAAGAGGGACTGTTTCCGCATTCGCGCACAGCGGGCGATCCCGCAGGTCTCGAAGAGGAGCGGCGGCTTTGCTACGTCGGCATAACGCGAGCGATGAATGCCCTGCTGGTGACGCGGGCGCGCTTTCGCCGCCGCTATGGCAATGATTCGCCGGAGCCCTCGACGCCTTCGC
>JAJXUS010000390.1 GCA_021782675.1 Acidobacteriota bacterium | reverse complement strand
GTTCTGCTGGTCTTCGTTCTGATCTGCGCCGGTCTGGTGCTGAACGCACAGCCCGCCGCAACCGACGAAGCCGCCATCCGCGCCGTGATCGCCGCGCAGGTCGCCGCATGGAACCGCGGCGACATCCCCGCCTTCATGCTGGCATACGAGGACTCGCCCAACACCACCTTCATTGGAACGACCGTGCGCAAGGGCTACGGCCCGATCCTTGAGCGCTACAAAAAGAGCTACACCAATCGCAGCCAGATGGGCACGCTCACCTTCAACGAGCTCAATGTCCGGCTGCTCCCCGGCAGTTGCGGCAAGGTCGAGTTCGCCGTCGTCACCGGCCGCTTTCATCTGGCCCGCACCACGCGCGGCGAAGCAACAAAAGACGACGGCATCTTTTCGCTCGTGTGGCACAAGGGCCCGCACGGCTGGAAGATCCTGCTCGACCACACCAGTTGAGCATCCTGTACACTGGACCCGTTATGAGCTGCCTCTTCTGCAAGATCATCGAAGGAAGCATCCCCTCCGCCGCCGTCTACCAGGATGAGCAGTGCTACGCCTTCGCCGATATCCACCCGCAGGCGCCGGTGCATGTGCTGGTCGCGCCGCGCGAACATATCGTGGCGATGACCGAAGCCAGTGAAAAGCAGAGCGCCCTGCTCGGCCATCTGCTCCTGGCCGCCGCCGAGATTGCCCGCGCCAAGGGCCTCGCCAAAGGCTATCGCCTGGTAATCAACACAGGACAGGACGGCGGCCAGACCGTCGATCACCTCCACGTCCATCTGCTCGGTGGCCGCCCGCTCCACTGGCCTCCGGGATAAAGCCGGCACAAAACACAAAGGGCGCCTCCATTGGGAAGCGCCCTCGTTGCGTATCCTTGCTCGCCGTTACACCGGCTGTGGCATGTAGTCTTCTTCCTCTTCCATGCCATAGCGGCGAAGCAGGTTCGGTAGCGTCTGCGAGAAGGCCGAGCGCGGCATCACGGTGTCGCAACCCGCTTCAATGGCCTTCAGCTTCAGATCTCCCTGCAGATGGTTGAGGAAACCCACGATGGACGTTGCCTTCTTCAGCTTCGCCTTCAGTTTGGGAATCAGCGTCATGGGCTTGGCATTCACGTTATTCAGGTCAAACACCACCAGTGTTGGCCGCTCGGCTTCAGGCGCATCCGTCAGCCGCGCTACGGCATCCTTGTCGCCCTTCGCAAACTCCACCTTCACGCCCAGCTTGCGCGCCGTCTCCTGAATCTTGGCCTGAAAAAACAGATCCTCGATGAAGCAGACAATGCGCGTGGGCGCATCTTCACGCACGGGTGCCGCTGGCGCTGCCTGGTACACGTCTGGATAGTAGCTGCCGTGGCCGTTGCCCGAGGTGGGAATCGTCGAAGCAGGCCCATCCGAGACGTTGCCATTCACGGCGCGGTAACTGTGGTCCATCGGACCGACAAATGTCCGCGGCCCCTTGGAGCTGCGTTGCTTTTCCCTGCGCTTGCCCTGCGCGGGAGACGAAATACTGTTGCCCGGCTGGGCGCCCGGCGCCGAACCCTTCTGGAAAAACTTCTTCTTTTTCCGCCCCTGGTTCTGCTGCACAGGCCGCGGCGGGTTCGCCTGCGCCTGCGGCGGAGGCTGCTGCGGCTGCGGGGACTGTCCCTGCTGAACCTGGGCTACGCCCGGTTGGCTGGTTTTATTCTTGCGGCGGCGCCGGCGGCGCCGATGCCCCTGCGACTGCCCTTGGCCGTTGGCCTGGGCTGGCCCCAGTTCAGACTGGGGCTGCGTCGGTTCTGTCGTCATGCGTGCACTTCCTGGCACTTTGCTCTATCGTGCTTTGCCTTGCTGGATTCAGCCTTGCCCCTGCGGGCGCTGAATTTCTCTTGCCTGTCGCTCGTCGGCGCATACGCGCCCAACACAACGACGGGGAATCTTTTTCCTTTGGGATACCGGGTGAACTGGCGCTGAAACAGGCCCTGCGCGCAATCTACCACGATTTCCGGGAGCTATCTGCGCTTTCACGGCAGGTGTGCCATTCTTGCCAAGTGCGCGGTCGAACCTTCCTCAGGAAAATACCACTCAACGAATGCGGCTCCGGGGTATTGCAACTGCGAAACGCTATCATCGCCTTCCACACCAGACTCTCACAACGGTCTTGTCCGCTTGTCAGGGTCGGTATAGCGCAGCCAGCGTTATCCTCGGATGATGCCTTCCCCAAAAGTGTTTTCGACGCTCGTTGCCCGAATAAGGTTTAGACCGGCTGACGAAAACATCCTTCTTCAGCGGCGAGCTCTCACTACCCAGCTTCGGGTGGTTCGCGTCAGCCGCCTGATAGGCTTCTAGTCTTGATAGTACAGCCAGCCGCACCGGCTTGCAAGTAACCTGTGAGCGGCCAGGGAACAGGCCAATGCCCCCGGGAGCCCTGGGACTGACCGGACGGGCGGAGCAATAGGGGGCCAAACACACAAAACGCCACCCTTCAGGGTGGCGTTTTGCTTTCCCGTGCTGGTCACTGGCCTCCCAGCAAATCATGGCCGGTGGTTCTCTCCACCGCGCCTGCTACAGACTTTCCCGACCGGTTTCTCCCTTTTGAGGGCCGCTTCGTTGGCGGTTGCTCTTGCCGGGCGTCTGCTGTTTGTGGGCTGGCCGGACTCTTTTCCAGCAGCCGGTACATCACTGGCGCCCTCTATATAGCAATCGACGTGCCATTCCTTTGACCTCGCGCTTTCAAGCACTTGCAGATGGTACACCCAACTTTAGTTTGATTTCCAATAGTTCATCTGCACTTCATCTTCTAAAAACCATACATTCCCGCCCTTAGCGCTGGCACATAGGGCAATAGTGCGTACTCCGTCCGCCCACCACAACCCGGCGGATAGGTGTTCCGCACTCCCGGCACGGCTCGCCGGTGCGCTGGTAAACCCGGTGCTCCAGCTGGAAAAAGCCGCGCACCCCATTCGCATCCACGTAATCGGACACCGACGATCCTCCCAGCCGTATGGCGTGCGCCAGAATCTCCCGCAACGCAAGCCGCAGCCGCTCCAGTTCGGCCCTGGTCAGCCGCCCGGCCATCCGGCGCGGACGCAGTCCGGCGCGAAAC
>JAJXUS010000389.1 GCA_021782675.1 Acidobacteriota bacterium | reverse complement strand
GGCGCAAAGTTTCGCCGCCTCAGCGCCGGTGACGGGCTCTCCATGGTGCCTGTCCTGCAGGGCGAGCAGATCGTCGGCATCGTCACGCTCCAGAACCTGATGCACAGCATGGGCCTGTTGGCAGAAAGCCGCCGGCTGCGCCAGCAGTCCGCCGAGTGATCCCCGCCAGCGACCACGCGACGGAGCCACCGCTCGCTCCCGGACTGTATCTGGTGGCAACGCCGCTTGGCAATCTGGAAGACATCACCCTGCGGGCGCTGCGCGTCCTGCGGGCGGCCGCGCGAATCGCCTGCGAGGATACCCGGCACTCGCAAAAGCTGCTCAGCCACTTCGGCATCGTGGCGCCAACCATCAGCCTGCATCTGCACAATGAAAAGGAGCGTATCGCTCCGCTGCTCGACGCCATACGGAACGGCGCTGCCATCGCCCTGATCTCAGACGCCGGAACACCGGCGCTCTCCGATCCCGGCGGCTACCTGATCGCGCAGACCATCGCCGCTGGCCTGCCGGTGTTCCCGGTTCCGGGGCCCTGCGCCGCCATCGCGGCACTGACTGCCTCCGGGCTCGACACCTCCCGGTTCCTGTTTGCTGGCTTTCCACCCCACCGCGCCGGGGAACGCCGCACGCTCTTTGAAGCACTCGCACAGCATCCGGCCACGCTGATCTTCTATGAAGCACCGCATCGCATTCTGGATTCGCTGACGGACGCCGGCGCTGTCTTTGGTCCCAGCCGGCCCGCGGTTCTGGCGCGCGAGCTGACCAAGATTCACGAAGAGTTTCTGCGTGGGTCCCTTGAAGAACTCCGCGCCAATCTTGCTGGCCGCGATCTGATCCGTGGCGAAATCGTGCTGCTCATCGCCGGCCAGCCCGCCAACGTCTCTGCCGAGGCCGAATCGACCCTCGACCTGGCGCAGCAGGTGCAGGCGCTACTGGCCGAAGGCTTCACGGAGCAGGATGCCCTGAAGCGCATTGCCCGGCAGTCAGGCCGTGGCAAAAGCGAGCTTTACCGCGAATGGCAACGCCGCAAAGGGCGAAAAGAGTAGTCATTTCTGGCTCGGCCGCTGCTTCTTGCTTTTGCCTTTCTGGCTGTCATTCCCGCAGGGAATCTGCTTCTTGCTTTTGCCTTTCTGGCTGTCATTCCCGCAGGGAATCTGCTTCTTGCTTTTGCCTTTCTGGCTGTCATTCCCGCAGGGAATCTGCTTCTTGCTTTGCCTTTCTGGCTGTCATTCCCGCAGGGAATCTGCTTCTTGCTTTTGCCTTTCTTTTGCTCCACCAGTGCGAATCCAAAGCGAATCCGCAGTACCAAAGGCCAATATCTCGCAGGATTCATCATCCAAACCTTGCAGTTGAGTCTCATTTTACGATTGACCCTGCCCGAACCGCTTGCTAGGCTGGGTCCTCAGCTAAAATTGCAGATAGCGTTCCTTCCCTGAATCGCACGAACTGTTGTGGGCTTCCGTGCCCCGGCGTGTTCGGGTCGGGAAGGCTGGCCCGCAAGAGTGGTCCGGGCGAAAGGATCCGCGTCGAAGATGAAGAAGCGTCATCATTACATCATTTACGTCAGCCGTGACGAGCACGGCCAGCTCCGGCGTGTTCCGGTGCCCATGCGGTACGCGTACGCATTTGTCGCCGCCGCCGTAGTCGGCATGTTTACAATCTCCGGCCTGGCCGGTTCTTATGGGCGCATGTTGGTGAAAGCCGAGCGGTTTAACCAGCTCCGCCGCCAGCAGGCGGCGCTGCAGCGGCAATACCATCTGCTCCAGCGCGATACGCAGCAGAAAGATATGCAGGTCGCCTCTCTGGGTTCGCTGGCCAGTGAGGTTTCGGCGCTGTACGGTTTGCGCCAGAGCAAGCTGGTCGCCCGGAAAGAAGTGGCCATGGTGGCCCCGGCGACCGAGGCCAGCAACGATTACTACCAGTCCCTCGACCGTTTCTATCAGTTGCGCAACACCGCACTGTCCGGAGTCGCGACAGAAGCTCTCACCGCGGGTCTGCGGCCGTCTTCTACCCTCACCGACTGGGTGAACCTGGCGCAGGCGCCGTCACTCTGGCCGGTTATGGGCCGCGTCACCAGCTCGTTTGGCGAACGGACCGATCCCTTTGGCGCGGAAGCAGAGGGTGAATTTCATCGTGGTATCGATATCGCAGCTCCCAGTGGTACGGCCATCCACGCGACCGGCGATGGCGTGGTCATGACCGCGGGCTGGGGCACCGGCTACGGGCGCGAAGTCGTCCTGAACCACGGCCACGGCATCACCACGCTGTATGCGCATATGTCGTCGATCGCCGTCATCCCCGGCGAGACGGTCAGCCGCGGTCAGGTGATCGGCTACGTGGGCACCAGCGGACACAGCACCGGCGCTCACCTTCACTATGAGGTGCGCATCCGCAACACGCCTGTGAATCCACACCGCTATATGCGCGAAACCATGGCGCAACTGGCAGAGACGACCGTCCAGCAGTCCGGCGCGGAATAAGCGCGACAGGCTTTACGGAAGTGCCGGCGCGTTCCCCGCGGGGGATTGCGCCGCCGTCTCGGAGGGTTGGATCAGCGCCCGTATCAGAGCCTCCGGCACTTTGGCTGTCAGCACGGTATGGGTGTCCTTCTGTTGCACCTTCGCACTGGCCAGCAGATCATTCCAGGCCTTCGCCGTTGCTGCCTCACCTTCGCCATCCGGAGACATCTGCGCTGTCCGCAGCAGGCTGAGCGCCACAGCGTCGTCATGGTCATGTACGACTCGCACCAGCGTCGCCAGGTCCGCCCCGCGCGGCAGCGCGTCGCATCCGAAATCGCCGCCGAATGCCTGCGCCGACAACGCATCCCGCGCGAATCGCTCGAAGGTGCACGCGATGCCGACCAGGTGCGCCGGACCTGGTTCGCGCTCGACGCTGCCGACCGCCGCGACCCGATCGTGGCGTCGCGTGCCGCGACCTGCCTGGCCCGTTTTGGCGCTCCCGCCGAAGGCCGCGCCTGGTTGCGCCCCTTCTGGGACCGCCTGGGCGATTGCGCCGAGGACGAGCGCGTCGCCCTCGCCGAGGGGCTGGTGGCCCGCATCGAAGGCATCAGCCCCGACTGGCTGGCGCGCCTCG
>JAJXUS010000388.1:2540-3096 GCA_021782675.1 Acidobacteriota bacterium | reverse complement strand
GAGCCTAGAACGGAACGCTAGCGACTTTAGATCTTCCCGAAACAGTTCTTTCCAGCGTCTCAAATGCCTAAGAAGTGCGCGATCATAGAGATCGCTGCCAGCTTCCTTATTACGTACAGCATTACCAACTTTACCGATTAGTTGAATCGCAGTGTCATCTGGAGAAGCTGGACGAGGCCACAGGTCTGCTTGATCAAATATCTCCGGAATGGCCTCGCCCAATTTGGGAGCCTTGACATGCAACACCGACTGCCCATGTCGTTTACTGAACCCTACCGTGCGAATGTCGGAGGCTTTTTCAAGCCAGGCGGGACGAGCGCCCACGGAGACACTTGTTCCCTCCACAGCCATACGTACACATGGACGAGCGGTCTCTTCCAATAGGCGGAAGAGTGGTGCGCTGATAAACAGCGGTATGTCGGAACCATAAGCGGCTTCTGACTGGAGGACGATCTCTTGTTCTATGTAATTCAACGTAGCCTCCCAAGAAACCCTCGAACCCCATCTTGGCACATTCCAAGTTCATGTGCCACCTGTGTTGCGGATAGAACCCCGT
>JAJXUS010000388.1:0-2530 GCA_021782675.1 Acidobacteriota bacterium | reverse complement strand
TTCAACAGTAAACCCGCAGCTGGCCTTGAGGAACTTTCGCTGAGGGCCGCCGCCATCTTCATTTGTTGGAGAGTTAGAGTCAGGGATATCATCGCATCGCCTCCAACTGCAGAGCAGGGTGTTCCTTTTCACCCGGGCTGCTGACCGAAGAACGTTTCGTCGGCATCATCCATTGGGTGGTATTTCCCATAGTGTTCCCTTCCGTAACTTGTGCTGCATGCACTAGACTCAAGCGGTTACGATTGGCCCATCGCAGGAGGAACGTCTTGGCGACCCACGCGAACCATGCGCCGCAACCACCCAATGCCACCGGCCCGGCCGGGTTTCAGCCCTACGTCAAGCCCGGTGACTCGCGGCCGGAGCTGACGGTTCGCGCCCTCCTGCTGGGCTGCATCTTCGGCATTTTGTTTGGCGCGGTCACGGTTTACGTGGGCCTGCGCGCCGGGCTGACGGTCGCCGCGTCCATCCCCATTGCGGTGCTGTCGATCAGCGTGCTGCGGGCGTTGGGGCGGGCCTCGATCCTCGAAAACAACATTGTGCAGACGACCGGCAACGCCGGCCAGTCGATTGCCGCCGGCGTCATCTTCACGCTGCCTGCGCTGATCTTCCTCGGGTTCGATCTGGAATACTTCCGCATCTTCGTGCTGGCGCTGATCGGCGGCTGGCTGGGCGTCTTCTTTATGATTCCGCTGCGGCGGCAGCTCATCGTAAAAGAGCATGGCCACCTGACATACCCGGAAGGCACGGCGTGTGCGGATGTGCTGCTGGCCGGGGAGCGCGGCGGATCGTTCGCCAGCCGCGTGTTCTGGGGTTTGGGGCTGGGCGCCATCTACACGCTGTTCCAGAACAGCAACCTGCTGGGCGCGTGGCCGGGCACGCCGAACTATGAGCCGCGCTGGCTGCCGGGCGCCGCAGTCCGCGCCGACGCAACGCCGGAGTATCTGGGCGTGGGCTACATCATCGGGCCGCGCGTGGCCGGCGTCATCTTTGCGGGCGGCGTCTTCTCCTGGCTGGTGCTGATGCCGGCAATTCACTTCTTCGGAGCGCACCTTCCCGCACCCATCTATCCCGGCACCCAGCCCATTGCGCAGATGACGCCCAGCGACCTGTGGGCCGCCTACATCCGCCCCATGGGCGCGGGCGCCGTGGCGGCGGCCGGCATTCTGACGCTGCTGCGCACTCTGCCGACAATCTTTAGCGCGCTGCGCGACGGCCTGCGCAACATCGGCAAATCGAGCGGCGCGGCGCAGGCGACGGAGCGCACCGACCGCGATTTCCCCATGTCCGTAGTGGTCGCGGGTTCCGTGCTGCTGGTGGTGCTGATGTTCGTGTTTCTCACGTTCCGGCCCATCCCCGGCGCACAGACCAGCTGGCTGGCGAACCTGGCGGCCTCGCTGCTGGTGGTGCTGTTCGGGTTTCTATTTGTCACGGTGTCATCGCGGATCGTCGGCCTGATCGGCAGCTCGGCCAATCCCATCTCCGGCATGACGATTGCGACGCTGATGGCGACCTCGGCGATTTTTCTGGTGAAGGGATGGACGGCGCCGGCGTTTGGCGCGCTGGCGATTACGATTGGCGGCGTAGTGTGCATCGCCTCCGCCAATGCGGGTGACACGTCGCAGGACCTGAAGACGGGCTTTCTAATCGGCGCCACGCCGTGGAAGCAGCAATTGGCGCTACTGATTGGCGTGCTGATTTCGACGTTCTCGATCGGCGTGACGCTGATGGCGATGAACCGTGGCCTCGAGGAGTTTCGTCCCGCGGACCAGCCGTACAGCCTGGCGCATCCGTATGACGGCGTGACGGTGCAGGAGGAGCATTTCTCCCGCGCGCAGTTCCGCGTGAAGCTGCCGAACGGGCAGGAGCAAGTGGACGCCGGCAAAAACTACATGCTGCTGAATGCGCTGGGCTCGCACAAACTGGCGAACGGCAAATATCTCTACAACCCGGCGACGGGCCGCATCGAGGTGCAGTGGATTGAGGGCATCGGCAGCGAGAAGGCCGCGGCGCCGCAGGCGCGGCTGATGGCCACGGTCATCAACGGCATTCTCACACGGCAGCTTCCGTGGGGGCTGATCCTGCTGGGCGTCTTTCTGGTGGTGACGGTGGAGTTGCTGGGTGTGCGCTCGCTATCCTTCGCCGTCGGCGCGTACCTGTCGATCGGCACAACGCTGGCGATCTTTTGCGGCGGCGTGGTGCGCTGGATGATCGATGCGGCGGTGGCGCGGCGCGGGGAACAATTGAGCGGCGTCGAGAGCGAGGTGAGCCCCGGCTCGCTCTACGCCAGCGGACTGATTGCAGCCGGCGGCATCGTGGGGCTGCTGGGCGTGGCGCTCAAGCTGTATGAGTCGGCGACGGGCCACTTCGACATGATTAAGATGTCAGCGAAAAATCCGCTGTATCACGACTGGGTCGCCGTGCTGATGTTCGCGCTGCTGATGGGCTCGCTCTATTACTTTGCGCGCAAGCCGCTGAAGACGAATGGTCAAAACAGAGATTCTTCGCTTCGCGAAGAATGACTCGGGTTCCT
>JAJXUS010000387.1 GCA_021782675.1 Acidobacteriota bacterium | reverse complement strand
CCACCTGATTGGCGTCCATGAAGCAGGGATCACACATCATGTTGCAGCGGTTGGTCAGATCGATGGTCAGCACCGAACCGCGGCCGTGCGTGATCGTCGAGGTGCCGTGGTCGTGCAGTGTCTCGTCGTTATGGGCGCGAATGTCGCGGCCCGGGAAAACATCCTCAAGATGCTTGAAGAACTCGGTGTCGATGGCCATGACATCTTCAAAATGGCCGTGCTCCGGGCAGTCCTTCACCATCATGATCTTGCCGTCGCGCTCAATGATCTGCGCTTTGATCTCGCCGACCTTTTCGTTCAAAAGAATCTCGTGCGGCAGCTTGCCGTCGATGATCTGCTGCCGAATGGCGGGAATGCACTTTGGGCAGAGGGAGTCCGTGGTCCGCGGCCAGCCTAGCGGCGGCTTCTCCTTTTCATAGGACTTCAACAGCGGCTTGTCCGACCACTTTGGAGTGAATGACGGGCGTTGATTGATGCGGTTCAGCTTCTCGAACACCGTCCACGCTCCCTGGGCCGCCAGCGTGATTGACCGTTCAAAAATCTTGTTAGGCTTTGCCATTGCTGTCGTTCTCCTCGCCGGGATACGCCCGGGCTGATCCTATATCTGATTAGAATGCACCGCAGACGCAGCGGGATATCTTGAAACAGCGAATGGCAGGAATCCGCCATCCTTCGGGGATTGAGCCCGTTAAATGGTTACGACTTCCTTCATTGCCCCGCGACTCCCGGGCCACCGCCCTCTTCGATGGCTACGGTATTCAAGATGCGCTGGAAGATGACGACCCGAAGGTTGATGCGGCTTGCGATGTCCGGCACGAATTCTTCAATCAGATTGCCCGACGGACTGGTGGCATAGGCAATGGCCAGCCGCTGCGCCGTGCTGTTGAACCCCTGGCGGCCGGGTCCGGGCACAAATGTGTTACTGACCACCGCGGTCGCAATTCCTCCTACGATGTTGGCGTAGTTCGGCATCGGTCTGCCGGTCACACTCTGGCTCCAGACCACCTGAACGATGGCATGCAGAATGCGGTGTTTAATCGGCATGAATGGCTCGCGATGGTAATGCACATCCTGATGGATCAGCGAGGGCACCAGAAACGTACCAAAGAACTCTCCCGTCAGATCTTCCGTCAAACTGACCCCGGCGTATTTTGAAATTCCCGTGAACCCCGGTCCATAGGGAGAATGCGAGTTGGTTGCGACTCCGACGGCAGAGTCGCCAGCAATGGTCAGCAGGTTGAATGGATCGATAATGTTTATGAAAGCCGAGCGCAGATTGTTTTTCCACGTGAGGGGAACTGCCAGTGGGCTCTTCAAATACTGAACAAACGGCGAAGGCGCGGTACCGCAACACATCACGGTCTGCGTCATGGAACAGGCGTTTTCAGGACAGGTGCGGCGCAGCGTCGGCGCGGTTCCGGGGACGGCCATCCGTCCGCCGGAGTATGTTGAAGGACCCGGCCCCATCTCCTGGACGCGGGCATGATACAGGTTTTGCTGAGATTGCAGGAGAGCCCAACTGCGGGGCCCGCGCTGTTCGGGCCGCGGAGACACCCAGATTTGCCGCAGCGGGGGCACCGGCGGGGACAAGAAATTTCGGAGCTGTACCGGCTCCGGTGTGCTCGGTACGCTCTGCGCTACGCCTACCCCCGCACCAAAAACCAGCGCGCACCCAAGGAGCGCTGCACGCGATGCTACCCTCTGTTTCGCCCAGCGTATTGCCAACACACCCTTCCGTCAGGGGGAATCCCGATCCTCCGCCGCAGCGCAGGAATATGGAGGCCTTCTCCTGCCGGCCTCTTCTCCGAAGCGCTCCCCTATCGTCGCACGATGCGATCCAGAGTATCGGCCGTTTCTACGCGCCGTAGAAAGTTTCCCGGCCCTTTCGTCGGTAGGATGCTAGCGATCTGGGTTGGCGGCTGGGATTCGTTCGCTATCCGGATCGCGGAAGATTGTCAGGTGCGAAAAGACCTCCCGCGGAACAAACTCACGCAGCAGATCAAAGACTGCCAGGCCGCCTATGGAGCTGCCGAACCCCCGCAGCAGTACACCGCCATTGCGGCTGGCAGCCGGGTAGTAGGCGTAGGTCAGACCCAGGGCCATTCCGCGGCCCAGAAATCCCGAATAATTTGGGACCACCTTGCCGCCGTCCGTGCGGGTGACGAAGACCTGGCCGAGCGCGTAGAGGCCGCGATGAAAGTTTGTGGCCGACTCTCCCTTGCGATAGTAGCGGGGGTCCTCATGGAGGATGGCCGGCAGCAGGCCATCGGTAAACAGCCGGTCGCTGTCCTCGCGGGCAATGGCCGCGCCGAAGCGTTGACCGAAGGCATCGGCGCCGGTGCCATAGCGGGGATCGCTGTTCTGGTATTGGCTCCATCCGGTCGAGAGCAAGGCCGGCAGCAAATTGACAGGCTCCACCCACTGCCGAAGTGCGTAGATATATTTCTGGCGGGCCGTCAGCCGGCGAGGGGTCTCGTAAGGAAAGATCGTGCGGGCGTAAAGCGGCGCATAGCGCACTACGGGTGCGCCTGCCGGGGGAGCCGTCTGCAGATTTTTTGCCGCTGCCCGATGCGCCACCGGTTGTGGTGCGTCCGGAAGAGGGGGAGCAGAGGGCGACGCGGCGAAGGTAAAGGTTGGAACGGCGACAAAAGCAGCAATCCAGAAAAATTTCAGCAAACGATCCCTCGGGATAAAGTCGGACTTCTTGCTTGGACTGTGAAACTCGCAGACGGTTACCCGGAAAACGCGCAGCCGGACGCGCAAATGTAAGATGCAGACGGAATCAGAATCGGTGCAGATGTCTGACGATGTACTATGCGGATAATAGCAAGGATGCCGAAGCCAGCAGGCCGCGATGTCCGCCGACGATTGCCGCGCATCTTTTGCAGTCCATACATCTCAGGAGTGTTTTTGCGAGGCCATCCCCCAAAGGACGCTGTGCGCGTCATCGCTTCAATGTCCGGACTGCTGGCGCTGTGCCTGGCGGCTGCCGGATGCCATCATCGGCCCGCCCGTATTGCGGCGCCTCCGCCTCCAGCCATCGAGCAGCCGGTGCCTGCGCCCGCTCCCGAAGCGCCGCCGGAGCAACCCCGCCACGCTC